>JBQGDK010000143.1:0-4089 GCA_052039025.1 Actinomycetota bacterium | reverse complement strand
CGTCCGTTCCCCGAGCTCTGACGGTGCGGGCGGCGGCGGTGGTGGCGGCCCGGAACGAGGCCGGCCGGGTCGGCGAGACCGTTCGGGCGATCCGGGCCATCCCCGGCGTGGACGAGGTCGTGGTGGCGGACGGGGGCTCGGGCGACGGGACGGCCGACGAGGCCCTCGCCGCCGGCGCCCGGGTCCTGGTGGGGCCGAGACGGGGGGGAAAAGGAGGGGCCCTCGAGGCGGCGCTCGATCGGGTCCGGCCGTCCCAGGCGTACCTCCTGCTCGATGCGGACCTCGGGCCCACGGCCGGGGAGGCGGTGGACCTGCTCGAGGTGATCCGGTCGGGGGCGGCGGACCTGGCGGTCGGGGCGCTGCCCCGGGAGCCCCGGCACGGGGGGTTCCGGCTGGTGAAGCGGGCCGCGGCCGAAGCGATCCGCCGGCTGTGCGGGTTCCGGGCCGACGAGCCGCTCTCCGGACAGCGGGCCATCACCGCCGCGTGCCTGAAGGCCGTTCGCCCGCTGGCGCCGGGGTTCGGGGTCGAGGTGGCGATGACGGTCGACGCCGTCCGGGCGGGGTTCCGGGTCGTGGAGGTCCCGGTGGCCATGCGGCACGCCCCCACGGGGCGGGACCTGGCCGGGTTCGTCCATCGCGGCCGGCAGGGCGTGGATCTCCTTCGGGCCGCGTTGCCCCGGGCGCTCGGATGAGCCTCGGCGAGGCTGCGGCGGCCACCGCGGTCGGGCTGGTGGCCGCCCTCCTCCTGGCGCCGCCGGCGATCCGCCTGGCGCCCCGGCGGCTGCGGACCCGGAACTGGGCCGGGCGGACGGTGCCGGCGACCCTGGGCTGGGCCCTGATCGGGGGGCTCGCGGCCGGCGTCGTCGCCGGGGCGCTCCTGGCCGAGCCGATCGGGGGCACCGCGTCGCTCCTCGGCGCTGCGGCGGCCGCGGTCCTGTTCGCCTCCGGGCTCCTCGACGACGCCGTGGGACATCGGGCGCGTGGGCTCGGGGGCCACCTCGGGAGCCTGCTGCGGGGCCGGCCCACCACCGGCCTCGTGAAGCTCCTGGTGGGGACGGCCCTCGGGATCGGGCTGGCCGTGTGGCTGGGCGGCGGCCCGGTCCGGGTGGCCGCGGCGGCCGTGGTGATCGTGCTGTCGATCAACCTCTGGAACGTTCTCGACGTCGTCCCGGGGCGGGCACTGAAGTGGGGGATCGTGGCGCTGGGGGCGGCCCTGCCCGCCGCCCTCGGCGGCTCCGTGGCGACGCTCCTGGCCGCCGGCCTGGGGGCCGCCCTGGGCGTGCTCCCGTTCGACCTCCTGGAGCGCGGGATGCTCGGGGACGCCGGCTCGAACCCGCTGGGGCTCCTGGCGGGGCTCGGGCTGGCCGTGGTGCTCCCCACGCCGTGGCTGGTCCTCGCGGCCGGGGCGGCGGCCCTCGTCCAGGTCGCCGCGGAGACCGTGACGATCTCCAGGGTCGTGGAGGCGGTGCCGCCGCTCCGGTGGTTCGACCGCCTGGGGCGGCGGTCGTGACCGAATCCCGCCCCGGGGCCGCCGCCGTCTGGTACAGTGAAATCCCGGTGGCTGACAAGACGAAATTCATCTTCGTCACCGGGGGCGTCGCCTCGAGCCTCGGGAAGGGCATCACCTCCGCTTCTCTGGGCCGGCTCTTCAAGGACCGCGGGCTTCGCATCACGATGCAGAAGCTCGATCCTTACATCAACGTCGACCCCGGCACGATGAACCCGTTCGAGCACGGCGAGGTGTTCGTGCTCGACGACGGGGCCGAGACCGACCTCGACCTCGGCCACTACGAGCGGTTCACCGACGAGAGCCTTCACCGGGGCTCCAACGTGACCACGGGCGCGGTGTACTCCGAGGTGATCGCCAAGGAGCGCCGGGGCGAGTTCCTGGGCAAGACCGTCCAGGTCATCCCGCACATCACCGACGAGATCAAGGCCCGGATCCGGGGGATCGCCGAGGACACCTCCGCCGAGCTCGTGGTCGTGGAGATCGGAGGCACCGTCGGCGACATCGAGTCGCTCCCGTTCCTCGAGGCGATCCGCCAGCTCCGGAACGAGGTCGGCCGAGAGAACTGCACGTTCGTCCATGTGTCGCTGCTGCCGCACATCGCGCCGACCGGGGAGCTCAAGACGAAGCCGACCCAGCACTCGGTGCGCGAGCTCCGGGCCATCGGCATCCAGCCCGACGCGATCGTGTGCCGTTCCGACCGGCCCATCGGGCGGGGGCTGAAGGAGAAGATCTCGCTCTTGTGCGACGTCCCGATCGAGGCTGTGGTCTCGGCGGTCGACGCCGAATCGATCTACGAGGTCCCGGTGGTGCTCCACGAGGAGGGGCTGGACGGGTACCTGGCCCGGCACCTCCGCCTGCCCGAGGACCCTCCCGACCTCACGGAGTGGCGGGCCCTGGTCGACCGCATCCGATCGGCCTCCCAGCCGGTCACGATCGCCGTGGTGGGGAAGTACATCGACCTCCGCGACGCGTACCTCTCGGTGATCGAGGCCCTCCGCCACGGCGGGTTCCATCACGGGGCCCGGGTTCACATCCGGTGGGTGGCCTCCGACGAGCTGATCTCCGGCGAGGTCGAGGAGATTCTGGCCGACGTCGACGGCGTCCTCGTCCCCGGCGGGTTCGGCGTCCGGGGCGTGGAGGGCAAGATCGACGCGGTCCGGTTCGCCCGCGAGGGGGGGATCCCGTTCCTGGGCATCTGCCTGGGCCTCCAGTGCGCCGTGATCGAGTTCGCCCGGAACGTGTGCGGGCTGCCGGCCGCGAACTCCAGCGAGTTCGACCCCGCCACGCCCGACCCGGTGATCGACCTCCTGCCGGAGCAGGAGGGCGTGACGGACAAGGGGGGGACGATGCGACTCGGCGCCCAGCCCTGCCACCTGGTGCCCGGGACCCTGGCTTCGGCCGTCTACGACGGCGCCGAGGTCGTGTACGAGCGTCATCGCCACCGGTACGAGGTCAACCCGGCCTACCACGGGATCCTCCGGGAGCACGGGCTGGTGCTGTCGGGAGCCTCGCCGGACGGCCGCTTGGTCGAGATGATCGAGCTCCAGGGCCACCCCTTCTTCGTGGCCGGCCAGTTCCACCCGGAGCTCAAGTCCCGCCCCACCCGGCCTCACCCGCTGTACCGGGATTTCGTCGGGGCCGCCCTGGCCCGCCGCCACGCCCCCGAGCGCGCCGCCGCCGCCAGGTAGCGCTCGGGTATCCTTCGGGCGGCGAGGAGGCGGCGTGATCGTCGGGATCCCGCGCGAGGTCAAGGACAACGAGTACCGGGTCGCCGCGACCCCGGCGGGCGTCCGGGAGCTGTCGGTGGCCGGCCACAGGGTCCTGGTCCAGACGGGGGCCGGCGTGGGCTCCTCGATCCCCGACGAGGCCTTCGTGAAGTACGGGGCCGAGCTGGCCGGCTCGGCCGAGGAGGTGTGGACCTCCGCCGACCTCGTCCTCAAGGTCAAGGAGCCCCTCCCCGAGGAGCACGGGCTCCTCCGGGAGGGGCAGGTCCTGTTCACCTACCTCCATCTGGCGGCCAGCCGGGAGCTCACCGAGGCCCTGGTCGAGCGGGGGGTGGCCGCGGTGGCCTACGAGACCGTGCAGCTGCCGGACGGGCGGCTCCCGCTCCTGGCGCCGATGAGCGAGGTGGCCGGCCGGATGGCGCCTCAGGTCGGGGCCCACTACCTGGAGCGGGAGAACGGCGGCCGGGGGGTCCTCCTCGGCGGGGTGTCCGGCGTCCATCCCGCCAGGGTGGTGGTCCTGGGGGCCGGCATGGCCGGGTCGAACGCCGCCTGGATCGCCGCGGGGATGGAGGCCGAGGTCATCATCGTCGACAGGGACGTCGATCGCCTCCGCATGGTCGACCAGATCCACCGGGGACGGATCCTCACGGTGACCAGCAACCGGGCCGCCATCGAGCACCACGTGGAGCGGGCGGACCTGGTGATCGGCGCGGTGCTGGTGGCCGGGGCCCGGGCGCCGGTCCTGGTCACCGAGGAGATGGTGGCCTCGATGCGGCCGGGGTCGGTGGTCATCGACATCTCGGTCGATCAGGGGGGCTGCGTGGAGACGATCCGGATGACCACGCACTCGGAGCC
>JBQGDK010000142.1:0-7457 GCA_052039025.1 Actinomycetota bacterium | reverse complement strand
TCGAGGGTCTCCCCCACGCCGCCGAGCGGCGGGTCGTAGGAGCCCCGGAACACCACCTGGGCCAGCTCCGATGCCACCTCGGAGACCACGAGCTCCCCCTCGAACCGGGGGAAGAGCGCCGGGGCGCCGGTCGCCACCCACCACACCGGGATCCGGGCCCCACCGTTCGCGTGAACGGGATCGCCGACCTCGAGGCGGACCGCCTTGGCCAGCACGGCCCGGCCCGGGCCAACCCGAGCGCGGAGCTCCTCGGCGTGCCGGTAGGCGACATCGGCCATCTCGGGCCGGTTCCGGAGCAGATCCACCAGGATCTCCTCGACCTCCGGCACCCTCCCCGGCACGTGACCGTAGTAGTAGACGAACATCCCCTCGAGCCTGACGTCACTGCGTGTGTCTGTGAGGGGCCGGCCGGCCCCTCTCCGACGGGCCGTTCGGACGGCCGTCCCCCCGCGATGACCCGTCGGACCGGGCAACGGGCCGCGGGCCCGCGCTGACGAGCTGGCGGCCGCCGGCGACCCGAGCGAGCCCTCCAGGAGACCGACGCCGGGGGCGCGAGATGGTCACGCCGGAGGAGCGGGTGGTGGGGAGTCTGCGTCCCGCTCGATCAGGGCTCGACGCCGAGGGCCTCACCGCCGGGAGCGACCAGGACGCGGCGACTGTCCTCGTCCAGGCCGATCCAGACCGCGGCGCACTCGGGGCACTCAACGGCGCTCCACGCGCACAGCGCCGACTCGAATTCCGTCCTACACACGGGACATTCCATGCGCCCCCTCCTTTCCGGCGTACACCGCCAGACCCAGCCGGCGGGCGTTGTCGTCGGCGACCGACTGGAGGAACGACCGCTCGATCTCTCCTCGCTCGCCGTCGAACAGGTGGGCGAAGCGGCCCTGCGGCCGCAGGTAGTCCTCGACCGGCACCGGGTGGGCCACCCGCTTCTTCGAGACGAGCTCGCCGTCCACCCACTCGACGAGCGGGAACAGGTTCGACAGCACGGCCAGCCGCCCCATCTGGACCGTGAGGCGGGGCTCGAAGCGCCATCCGAGCGGGCAGGGGACCAGGACGTGGAGGTACTTCGGGCCTCTGATCCGCATGGCCGCCTCCATCTTCCGCTGGAGGTCCCGATGGAAGGTCGGCGTGGCGGTGGCGACGTAGGCGGGCCGGTGGGCCAGGACGATCGAGACCATGTCCTTCTTCAGGTGGGCGTTGCCCTCCGACAGCGGCCCCGCAGGGGTCGTCGTGGTCGAGGCGTCGGCCGGGGTGAGCCCGGACCGCTGGACCCCGGTGTTCATGTAGCCCTCGTTGTCGTAGGCGATGAACAGGACGTCATCACCCCGCTCGAGCATCCCCGACAGCGCCTGCAGGCCGATGTCGGCGGTCCCCCCGTCCCCGGCCTGGGCCACCACCGGGACGTCCTTCCCCTGGGCCCGCAGCGCGGCGCGGACGCCCGAGGCGACCGCGGCCGCGTTGCCGAACACCGAGTGGACCCACGGGACCCGCCAGGCCGACTCGGGATAGGCCGTCGTCGTCACCTCCAGGCACCCGGTCGCGTTGGCGAAGACCGCGTTCCCGCCGGTGGCGTCGGTGGCCAGACGGGCACCGAGGAGCAGGCCGCAGCCCGAGCAGGCCCGGTGCCCCGGCGCGATCAGGTGGGTCTCGGTCACGGCGCCCCCAGGAGCTCCGGCCGCAGGTCGACCCACCCGTCGGCCCGGGCGTCGATGGCCCGTTCCAGCGTCTCGACCGACACATCCCGGCCGCCGAGCCCGGTGACGACCCCGTGGACCTCGGGGCAGGGGTCCAGGCCGTAGAGCGCTGCCCGAACCTCGGTGGCCACCGGCCCCCCGGCCCCCAGCGAGACGGCCCGGTCCAGCGCGACGACCCGCCGGACGCCGGCGAGGGCCTCGCGCAGGGCGGCCGCGGGGAACGGCCGGAACGTCCGCAGCGCCACGAGCCCGGCGCGGACGCCACGATCCCGCGCCCCGTCGATGGCGATCCGGGCCGTCTGCGCCGCCGTCCCCATGGCGATCAACACGGTGTCGGCCCCGTCGAGCCGATACCGGTCGAAGGCGGGATCGTACCGCCGTCCGGTCACGTCCCCGAGGTCTCGGAGCGCGTCGGCCAGCGCGGCGGGCGCCTCGCGCAGGCCCTCCTCGATCGCGTACCGGGCCTCGGCGTAGAAGCGCGGGTCGGCGTAGGCCCCCAGCGTGAGCGGCCGGTCCGGGTCGAGCACGAACGGCGGGTCGAAGGCCGGGAGGACCCGGTCGGCCACCTCGGGAGCGATCACGTCGACCGGCTCGTAGGAATGCGTCAGGACGAAGCCGTCGACACACACCATCACCGGGAGCAGGACCCGGCGGTCCTCGGCCACCCGGTAGGCGGCCAGATGGAGGTCGTGGGCCTCCTGGGGGGTCTGGGCGAACAGCTGAACCCATCCCGCGTCTCGCATCGTCATCGAGTCCTGGTGGTCGTTCCAGATCGACAGCGGCCCCGAGAGGGCTCGGTTCGCCACGGTCATCACGACGGGAAGCCGCATCCCGGCGATGTTGAACACGACCTCGGCCATGTACAGGAGACCCTGGGACGACGTCGCCGTGTACACGCGGACGCCGGTCGCCGATGCCCCCAGGACGGCGCTGGCCGCGGAGTGCTCGCTCTCGACCGTCATGAACTCTGCCTGGAGGGAGCCGTCGGCGACCCGGCGGGCCAGAGCCTCCACGATGTGCGTCTGCGGGGTGATCGGGTACGCCGAGATCACCTGCGGACGTGCCACGGCGATCGCGTCGGCGATCGCGTCGCTGCCCTCGAGGACCCTCATCGCCTCTCGACCTCCATCACGATGTCGTCGACGGGGCACTCCTCGGCGCAGATCCCGCACCCCGTGCAGAAGTCCGGGTCGAACGTGTAGCGCTTCGGACCGACCCGCTCGACGATGCCCTCCGGACAGTAGGCCACGCACAGGTCACAGCCGTTGCAGGACCGGACGAGGAATCGGGGCCGCTCGGTGCGCCACGTCCCGGTCCGGTTCGCGGTGCTGGTCCCCGGGGGAACCGCCAGGCCCACCGGGAGCGCCGTCATGCCGCCGCCTGCCCGATCTCGGTGGCGCCGAAGGCCGCGCGGGCCAGGCGCTCGTTCCGCAGGCCGAGCGTCCCCGGGAACCGCTCGCGGATCGCCGCGCAGGCGGCCTCGAGGTCGATCAGGCCGGTGGCCGCGGCCCCCGCTCCGAGCATCGCGGTGCTGGTCATCGGCTTCCCCAGATGATCGAGGGCGAGATCGGTCCCGGGCACCCGGGCCAGACGGTACTCACCGGACGAGAGCCCCGGCGGCGTCCCCACGGCGTTGACGATGACGGTGCCGCCGGGCGTCAGGCCCTCGAGCACGTCCACCGCCGCGATGAGCGTCTGGTCCTGCACGACGATCACACCGGGCCGGCGGACCTCGCTCCGGTCGCGGATCTCCGAGCGGCCCAGGCGGGCGAACGCCGCCACGGGGGCGCCGGTCCGCTCGGTCCCGAACGCGGGAAACCCCATGGCCCACCAGCCGGTCCGGACGGCCGCGTCCACCGCCAGGGCGGCCAGGGTCACGGTCCCCTGGCCACCCCGGCCATGGAACCGGATCTCCACGAGGTCCCCGGCAAGCCCGGCGCTCATCGAGATGGACGGTAGAGGGGGTGCCGAAGCCCCGGGAGGGCCGTTCGGCCCCCTCGCCTGAGGTCGACCGTCCTCAGCCCTCCTCCACCATGTCCTCGAGGGCCGATCGGAGGGCCGCCTCCTCGACCCCTCCCTGAACCACGGCCAGGACCGTTCCCTCTGCATCGACGAGATACGTAGTGGGGAAGCCCACGATCCCCATCGCCCCGGCCAGCGTTCCATCCTCGTCGTCGAGCGCCACTGGGAGCCCCAGCTCCCCGTCGCTCACGAACTCCGCCACGCTCGGCCCGGGCCTGTCGTCCTGGGCCGTGGCCACCGACACCGCCTCGATGTCGGGGAACTCCGCCGCCAGCCCGTCGATCATCGGCATCTCCGCCTGGCAGACCGGGCACCACGGCGCCCAGATCGAGATGAGGGACGGCTCCGCCGGCGACCACGCGACCCGCTCGCCGTCGAGCCCGGCGGCGGAGAACGCGGGGAAGGCCCGCCCCTCCGGGATCGGCGAGGTCCGGGGTGGGCCGGCGATCTCCACGGCCGCGGCCGTGGACGGCCCCTCCCCCCCGTCACGGGTCGCGACCACGGCGACGGCGCCGATCACGGCCACGACCACGAGCGGCACCCCCCAGGTCAACAGGGCCCGGCGCCGCCGGGCGTGTCGCTCGGCCTCCACCCGGGCCTGCTTCGCCTCCCGCCGACGCTCACGCTTCGTCGATACCGTCTTCTGTGCCATCGTCCCCCCTTACCAGCTCCAGACGGGCGTCCAGCGACCACGGGCCCCGGGGCATCGCCGCCAGGAACGCGGCCGCGGCGATGAGCGCGACGTCGCGGAGGATCGCCAGCCACGTGACCTCGGACGCGCCCCCTCCGGTCCCGAAGCACCCGCAGTCCACGGCCAGGCCCCGCGCCTTCGCCTGGCCCATGCCGATCAGGAAGGCCAGCAGGAGGATCCCCACGGCCACCGCCGAGAAGCGCACGAAGATGCCGACGATCAGGAACGCACCGAGTGCGATCTCGAGCCACGGGAGGGCGACCGCCAGGGGCCGGATCACCTCATCGGGGAGGATCCGGTAGGAGTCGATCGCCAGGGCCATCTCCTGCTGCTGCCCGAGCTTGGTCGCCCCGGCCCACACCAGGACCGCCCCCAGCACCAGGCGGGCCGCCAGGTGCAGGGCGGGCAGCACGCGGCCGCTCTGGTGGGGCATCGCCATGGACATGTCGGGGCGAGCATCCCAACCGCGACGCGGGACGGAAGGGGCCCGAGGTCCCGTGTCCGACGGCCCGTTCGACCCGTCGCCCGGGTGCCCTACGGGGATGGGGCCGGCTCGGGGACCCGCACGGTGCCTCGGGAGGACCCCGCCCGGCGACCGGCGAGCTCGGCGGTCACCGCGAAACCGGCGTGGAGAGCCAGCGAGCCGAGCCCGGTCCACATCAGCAGGGCCACGATGCCCACCAGGGGGCCGTAGGTCTGGGTCGACTGGTCGCTGAGCGCGAAGTACAGGGCCAGGAGCGCGGTGAACGCGATCCACAGCGCGATCGCCACGGCGGAGCCGACGAGCATGGCCGGCCCGGTCCCCGGCCGCACCTGCGGCGCCACCCGGTACAGCAGCAGGATGGCCAGCCCGGCAACGATCACCCCGAGCGGCCACCGGATGATGCCCCAGAGCTCGCCCACCCCGGTCCCGGCGGCCAGGGCCCCACCGCCGGCGAGGATCAGCGCGCCCGCCGCCAGCATCACGCCCGAGGTCAGCGCGAGCAGCAGCCCGACCGCGTAGCGGCGGAGCGCGGGGCGGTCCTCCTCGTTGCCCAGGAGCCGGTTCGCCGACCGCTGGAACTGCGCCATGGCCAGCGTGCCCGCCGTGACGGCCGCGCCGAGGCCGAGGAGCGCCGCCGTGCCGCCGGAGGAGCCCTGCTGGATCGCCTGCTCCAGGACCCGGCCGGCCGGCCCCGGGGAGAGGCGCACCATCAGCTCCTGGACCGTCCCCCGGAGCGCCTCGATGTCCAGCACGCCGGCCAACCCGACGACCCCGATGAATCCGGACAGCACGACGAACATCGATTGGTAGGCGAACGCACGGCTGTGGCTCGGCCCGTCGGCATCGAGGAACCGTCGGGCCGATCGCCGGACCAAGCGAGTGGGCCCAGACCGCCGGATGCGTTCCTTCCGTTCCTCGTTCACCCGGATGTCCTTCCCGGGACCGTCGCACTCGAACCTCACGGGGCGGGCCGGCCGGCCCGCCCCGCGGCGGCCCCTACGGCGCCCGGCGGCGGTCCATCTCCCGACGGATCCGCTCCTCCGTCGGCGGACGGCCGTAGGTGTCCCAGGCGTGGAACGCCACGCCGATCCCCCATCCCATCAGGGGGAAGAGGGGCCAGAAGAACCCCGCTCCGGTGACCGCCCACAGCACGATCAGCAGGCCGTTCACCAGCACGTAGGCCAGCAGGTGGGCGCCGAAGTCCCGCTTCTTGCCCAGCCGAACGATGGCCTCCCTCCGAAGCTCCTCGTCGGTCCGCTCCTCGCCTCCGATCTCCTTGGTCTCGATCATCGTCTCCTCCTCTCAGCCCCGGGACGTCCCCACGGTGACCGATCGCGGAGACGGTTCCCAATCACGTCCTTCCGACACCCGCACCTCCGCCTGGGGAGGGGGCTCCATCCCCCGCCGGAGCATCGCCAGGTGCAGGATGACGTGCCCCCCGATGGCCGCCACCGGACTGGCAGTAATGAGATACGCCAGGCTGAGCACCCCGCATCCGATCACCGGCGATCTGATCGCCCGGCCGCGGAACTCCCGGTACCCCAGGTGGTGCACGACGATCACGACGACGCTCGCCCCGAGCGCCGCGATGGCGGCCACCACCGCCCTCCACCCGTCGGTCCAGCCGACCGCGTGGAACAGCTGCCAGGTCACCACGACCGGCAGCACGGAGAGCAGGAGGCCCTCCGCCGACCCGTACACGAGCCCCTCCCACATCGCCACCCCCGCGCTCATCGGAGCGTCGCGGCGACCGGGGACCCGGGAGATCATCAGGGCCAGGAACGCCCCGGACACCACCGCCCCCACCAGGCCCCAGGCCCAGCCCTGGAGCCAGAACGCCGCCCCGCTCCCGCTCCACGTCAGGTAGCCCGCGGTGAGGCCACCGGTCAGCAGGGCAAGCACCCCGACGTAGATGGCCCGCCGAAGGTGCAGAACGTCGGTCAGGAGCCACGGCGTCAGGAAGGCCCCGGCGCCGATCGCCCCCAGCCACACGAGCGCTCCGCTCCACGTGATCGCGACCTCGGGATCGAACATCGACCCTCACCTCCGCGTCCCACGGTAGGGTCCGATCCGAAGCCTCTCGAGGGGCGATGGTCCCACCCCTTTCGTGACCTTCAGGGAAGCGAGCACGATCGGGGCCGCCCCGGGGTCACTCGGGGTGATGCGTCGTGGCGGCAGGACCACCGGGGTCGTCCTCCGGACCGCCTCGTAGATCGTCACGGGGCGGGCGATGCCCTTGAGCTCGAAGGGCCCGACCTCGACGAGCCGAAAGCCGTCGGGCGTCAGTTCCCGATGCGCGTCCTCGCCGACGAACACCTGGTCGGGGCCGGCCTGAGAGGCGATCCGAGCGGCGATGTTGACGGTCCGCCCGAAGTAATCCCCCTCGTCATAGATCATCCGCCCGGCGTTCACGCCGATGTGGGCCGGCGGGAGCCCTCGCGGGCGGACATCGTCGACGATCTCCAGCGAGGCCCGCACCGCGTCACCGGGGTCCCGGAAGTGGAAGTGGACCCCGTCGCCGAGCATCTTCACGACCTCGCCGCGGTGCCGGGCCGCGACC
>JBQGDK010000141.1:0-4600 GCA_052039025.1 Actinomycetota bacterium | reverse complement strand
CCGGCCCCCCCGTACAGGCTGTCGTTCCCGGGGCCGCCGCAAACCCGGTCACCCTTCCCCACGGCCCGAACCTGGTCTTTCCCGCCCAGAGCCGCGATCACGTCGGGCTTCTTCGTGCCCCTCAGGACGTCCGGTCCGCCGGTGCCGACGATCGTGGCGTCCCGTCCGCCGCACCGGGGCACGGGAGGCGGCGGAGGCTCACCCGTCGCGTATAGCACCTTGAGGCCCCGGATCAGGGGCGTCGCGGAGAACGGTGGGTCCGACACCAGGTCGAAACGGATCCGCAGGGCCTGATACGTGGTGGCCGAGACGACGCTCAGGTCGATGGTGGTGTCGCCGTTCGTCATGAGGGGCTGCGTTGCCAGCTGCTGCGTCCCGGTTGGATCGAGCACGGTGACGGTCCCGGCCGCCGTGCCCGAGCCACCCGGCGAGAACAGGTCCGCGCTGACCGTCGCTGAGGTCCAGCTCGCCACCGATTGTCCCGGCGGGGGGGAGATATCGCCCGTGGTGGCGCTCCCGTTCGGCGCGAACTGCACTGGAGCATGCGCGATCTCCACCGAGTCAAGGGCGGGATCGGCCGACGGATCGGACAGCCGTGCCTGCCAGCGCACGCCCCGAACCGAGAGCAGCATGTTCAGCGGCTCACTCGGGCCATCGAGGGTGACGGGGAAGAAGTCGGACCAGAACTGGTTCCCCGTGCCGCCGGATGAGTACGGCTGTTCGAAGCTCACCCAGAGCGTCACGGTGTCACCGGTCGACGTTCGCGTGATCGTCCGGAAGTCCCGCACGGACGTGGTGTGGTCGCCCAGCTGATACGTGGCCCAGCCGTTCGGCACCCCGGGCACCGGGGCCATCGGGGTGGGGTACGGCGTCGTGGCGTGCGTGCCGCGGGTGCGGCCGGACCGGTCGACCCCGCTCGAGAACACGTGGAGCGTGGAGCCGTCGATCAGCAGACCGGTTGGCTGGACCCCCACCTCATCGGGGCCGTAGGGCTCCTGGCTCGGGTTGAGGACGACGCCCTTGGGCGACCAGGTCGTGCCGTTCGAGGAAGTGGCATAGCAGGCTCGCTCGATCGCCCTCCCCTCGAGGTTCTCGAGCCCCGTGTACAGCATGCGGAAGCTTCCGACCCCATCCTTCACCACCACGGGGTCCTTCCGGCCGTCGGGATCGCAGGCGCTGGAGCTGATGAAGTCGACCTGGCTCCTGGTCCCGAAGGGGCCATCGGGTCCCGACGCCGCCGGCGCGACCGCCCGGCCGATCGAGGTCACTCCCCCGGAGCTCGTCGCCGTGTAGTACAGGATGTAGTCCGTGTCCTTGACGATCGAGGGGTGGCTGACTCCCGCCGCCTCGAAGCCGGAGCCCGTCGGGGCCAGCACCTGGCTCCGCGCCGACCACCCTCCGCCGTCGGGATGCTTGGTCGCTTCCTCCTCGGGAGCGGAGGCGAAGCCGACCGACCGTGCGCTGCCCGAAACGGCGGTGAAGTAGAGGAGGTAGTCATCGGCCCCGCCGGCTGCGTTCTGCTCGTAGAGGGCGCTCGGGTCGCGATGGCCATCCTGGTCGAACGCCCCGGCGGATCCGAGCGGGAAGAGCGCGCCACCATCGGCCATCGAGACACCGACCTTCGTCCACGAGCTCGCGTCCGCCGAGGTCGCCTGGCCGAGCCGAGGCTTGAAGTCGCTCCCGCGGGTGCCCCAGTAGAAGCCGACGTGGTCCGCCCCGGAGGGAGCGACCACGGAGAGGCCCGAGGCCTGGCGGGCGTCGAAGCTGGCGCCCGGCGTCCCGATGTCGAGGACGCAGCGCAGGCACTCCACCGGCCCGTTGAACCTGCTGAAGGACGTTCCGTTCGTCGAGGTCGCCAGCCCGAGCCGCATGTGGAAGTTCCCGTTCGCGTCGACCGCGTTGCCGGCGTAGTACAGCTTGAACGGGCTGGAGGAGCCGGGATCCTCGAGGATGTCCGGCGAGTTCAGGTTGGAGGCATCGAACCGGCTCGATTGGGGATTGAGCGTGGGGCTCGGCGCCGACCAAGTAATCCCGTCGGACGAGCTCGAGTTCATGATCCGAGTCTGGAACTCCGGATCGGTGGCCGTGCCGAGGTTCTTCCGTCCCGACAGGAGCATCCTGAACCCGGTGGACGTCTTCCACACCGTGGGGGCGAAGGCCCCGAAGTCGTAGTTGGCGTTGGAGCCCGGGTCCTCCGGCGAGATGACCTTGCCGCCCTTCGTCCAGGCGATGCCGTCGAGCGAGGTGGCGTAGGCGATCCGTTTCTTGTTCGAGTCGTCACCCGTGTACCAGATCTTCCAGTTGGCCCCATCCCTCAGGACCGCCGGGTCGGCTGCCGCGAAGCTGTCCGGCGACCCCGGCGGGCCGTGATCGAGGATGGCGTCCGTGGGCTCCGGCGTGGTCGTGTCGTCGTGCTTCGTCCAGATCAGGCCGTCGATGGAGGTGGCGTATCCGATCGCCCCGAACACGTCCCCCTTCCCCGAGTACCACATCTTGAACGGAGCGGCGGGATCGTTCGGGTCGTTGATCACGTCCGGGCCGAAGACCCCTCGCTCGTCGAAGGCGTCCGGGGTTCCCTCCAGGACGGGGGTTCCCCCATTCGCACGCACCCACGTCTCCCCGTCGGCGGACTCGGCCAAGAAGATCGCGGGACCACGGCCGTCCTCGGCCTTCCCCGAGTACCACATCAGATAGGTGGTCCCGACCTTGACGACCGCGGGATCATCGACGTTGTCGTTGTCCAGGACCGTGGCCGGCTCCGGTCCCAGGATGCCGGTCGCGTCCCGTGTCAGGGGGAGCACGGTGTCGGGGAGCACCAGCTTCGCCGGGGCGCCACTGCCCCCGCTCGTATCGGTCGTCAGCGACCGCACCCCCACTGGGGGAAACGTGAGACTCTCCCAGCTGATGCCGCCGTCGAAGTCGCTCCCGGAGTCCCAGGCGGTCGTCAGCGGGACCCCGGTGGTGGTCAGCCGAAGACCGCCGAACGTGTCGAGCGTGGTGTTCGTGAGCGTGGTCAGGCACGACGCGTCGAGGAAACCGTCGAAGTACGCCGCGTCGTCTCGGGAGCAGGCCTGAGCAGCATCCGGGAGCCCCAGGCCAAACAGGGTCACCAGGACGATCACCCACATCCCCCGGCGCGCTCTCGATCCGGGCCCCCGGGAGGGCCCGACCGGGTGGGCACCGCTCACTCGGAACGGGGCTCGAACCCCCCCCACGCGTGGTTCGTCGCCACGGGACATATCCATTCCCTCGGCTGAAGAGCGGCTCGGATTGAGCATCTCTCGGCAGCGGAGACCGCTCAGGAGCCGGCGTTCGGCCGGGCGCTCAAGATGACCGGGGCCCCGGGCCGATACCAGTCCCTGCAGGGCACCTCCGAGGTGGAGGAGAGGCTCGGTTCTTGACGCGCCCCATCGTGCTCGGGACGCGGCCCCTTGGCCTGGCGGCGGGGCTCGCGTTGCTGCTCCTGGCCCAGCTGCTGGGCGCCCCGGGGGCCGCCCTCGGTGAACCTCGACCCCCCCAGAAGGAGCCCGGCCCCGACCGAGCCGGGTTCGTCCCCCACCAGGTCCTGATCCGGTTCCGGCCGGGGACCGCCCCGCGCGGACGCGCCCGGGCCCGGGCCCGGCACGAGGTGGACCTCATCAGGCGGCTTCCCCTTCCCGGGCTCGAGCTCGTCCGCATCCGCGACGAGCGGCGCCCCCTCGAGGTGGCCGCTCGCCTGAGCGCCGAGCGCTCCGTCCGGTACGCCGAGCCGAACGCCCTCTGGTACCCGGACGACCTTCCCAACGATCCCGACTTCCCCGAGCTGTGGGGCCTGCACAACAGCGGGCAGACCGGGGGGACCGCGGATGCCGACATCGACGCCCCGGAGGCGTGGGACATCGATGCCGATTCGTCCGGGATCGTCGTGGCCGTGATCGACACCGGCGTGTGGATCGACCACCCCGATCTCCAGCCGAACGTCTGGGTCAATCCGGGGGAGATCGCCGGCAACGGTATCGACGACGACGCGAACGGGTACGTGGACGACCTCCACGGGTGGGACTTCTTCCACGACGACGGCTCCGTCTTCGACGAGGGAGACCTCGACGACCACGGAACCCACGTCGCCGGGACGATCGCGGCCGCGACCGACAACGGGACGGACGTGTCCGGCGTGAGCGCCGCCAGGATCATGGCACTCAAGTTCATCGGGCCCGAGGGCGGTACCACCGCCGACGCCGTCGAGGCCCTGGATTACGCCATCGACAACGGCGCGCACGTGGCCAACAACTCCTGGGGCGGGGGAGGCAGCGCGGCTCTCCAGGACAAGATCGAGGAGGCCAACCAGGCGGGCCTGCTGTTCGTGGCGGCCGCCGGCAACGGTGGGGTCGACGGCGTCGGTGATGACAACGATGCTGCGCCGTTCTACCCGGCCAGCTACGCGAACGACAACGTCCTGGCGGTGGCCGCCACCACGCATGCGGACGATCTGGCGCTCTTCTCGAACTTCGGGGCAGCCTCGGTCGATCTGGGAGCCCCCGGACAGGAGATCCTGTCGACCGTGCCCCGATTCGCCAAGGCCGTGCTCGTTGGGCCCGAGACCGGCGCGGGCGCGGCCTAC
>JBQGDK010000140.1:0-3517 GCA_052039025.1 Actinomycetota bacterium | reverse complement strand
GTGGTCTCCCCGCTCGTCGACAAGGTCTCGTTCACCGGCTCGACCGAGGTCGGGCGGCGGATCATGCAGCTGGCCAGCGGGACCGTGAAGAAGGTGACGTTGGAGCTCGGCGGGAAGTCGCCGTCGATCGTCACCGACGCGGCCGACCTGGACTACGCGGTCGACGGCGCGCTGTGGGGGGTGTTCTTCCACCAGGGACAGGTGTGCTCGGCGGGGACAAGGCTGTTCGTGCAGCGCTCGATCATCGACGACTTCCTGCCGGCGCTGGTGAAGCGGGCCCAGGACCTGAGGGTGGGCCCGGCCCTGAACGCGGAGTCCGACCTCGGGCCGGTGGTGGCCCAGAGCCAGCTCGAGACGGTGGAGCGGTACGTCGAGATCGGGCGGTCCGAGGGCGCCGAGGTGGCGGTCGGAGGCGAGCGGGCCGTGGTCGAGGGGAACGAGGGTGGCTACTACTACCGGCCCACGATCCTCACCGGCGTCGACAACTCCATGAAGGTGGCCCAGGAGGAGATCTTCGGGCCGGTGCTCGCGGTGATCCCGTTCGAGGACGACGACGAGGTCGTGCGCCTGGCGAACGACTCGATCTACGGGCTGGCCGGCGCGGTGTGGTCCTCGGACGTCCCCCGGGCCGTGGCGATCGCCGAGCGGCTTCGGACCGGGACCGTGTGGATCAACGACTACCACATGATCAACCCCCGCTACCCCTTCGGCGGCTACAGGCAATCGGGGATCGGCCGGGAGCACGGGAAGCTCGGGTTCGACGAGTACCGCGAGGCCAAGCACATCCACATCGACCTCGCCGGCGGGCGCGACAAGCACCCGTGGTGGGGCACGCTGTTCGGCCCCCGGGGCTGATCTAGGGGACGCTGAAGGTCCGCTCGCAGGTCCGGCTGGCCCTGTCGTTGCCCGGGCCACCCCCGCAGATGTCGCGATCCGGCCCGCCGCCGAGCCGGTCGTCGCCGGGCCCGCCGAACACGTAGTCGCTCCCGGCACCGCCGGCCAGTCGGTCGCGGCCGGCGCCCCCCAGCAGCCGATCCCGGGACCCGCCGCCGCGGATCCGGTCGTTCCCGCCGAGCCCGCACGCGACCTCGGAGCCCGGGCCCCCGACCAGCACATCGGCGCCGGGGGTGCCGATCAGCTGGGGAACGGGGAGATCGCCGAACCCCGGGCACGCGGCCGCCAGCGCGGCGTCGATGCCGCTCACCACGGCGGGAGCGGACACGGCGACCCGGTCGGCCGAGTCGATGTCGGCCTTTCCCTGGTACCACTCGGTCCGGTGGTCGTTCTGGCCGTCACACCAGTCGTAGAACACGACCATGAAGTCCCCCGACCGCACCGGGACCCGGTACTCGCCGCTGGCGTCGGTGACAGCGGTGTTGAAGCCGAAGAAGTCCGCGTCGACCACGTCGACGCAGACGTCGGGCAACGGGGCCCCGGTGGCCTCGTCGGTCACGGTGCCCGTGATCGTCCCGGCGTCGACCGATCGGAGCCGGAACGTCAGCGACCCGGCGGCGTCCTCATAGCCGCCAACCTGGAACGCGTAGGGGACGCCGGCCTCGGCAGCGAAGACGGCGATCGACTGCGCGTTGATCACGTCGTCGCTACAGGCCACCGGCGAGAGGGACGCCAGGTCGCCACCCTTCCACACCGCGAGGATCGTGTCGAAGTCGCTCCCCAGGGTGTCGGCCCGGAGCACCAGGTCCGAGGCCGGGGTGAATCCGTACCACACGGACTTCCCGGCGGGGCCGCACGGCGACACCGGCTCGCTGGGCTCCGCCGTGGCCTCGAGGGTCGACTGCGCGTCCTGGTACGGGATCGCGGGGACCGTCGTCCGGGCGCCGAAGGCGTCGTTCGGTGGGGGGGCGGCCGCGGCGGCGGCCGGAACAGAGCAGATCCCGACCGCGGTCATCGTGGCGAGGAGGAGCCGATGCGATCGGGCCTTCGGTCTCATCCCCTCCCCCTCCGGTGGGGGCCACGCTAGCCCCGCCGCCAGGAACGGTCAAGAGGGAGATCCCGGAAAAGCCAGAGGGGGATCGCCCGCGGATCCCCCTCCTGGCGCATGCAGCACCCGAGCGCCCTTCCCGTGTGCTGCTTCTGCCGGGCAAGAACCCGGCTGGCCTTCCCCCATATGATGCGGGGAGCGTGGGGGGAGGGGGAATGGCCCGGCCGGACCATTTGCGCGTAGTCACAAGGGACTAGTTCGATGCCGTCGGTGGGATGCTCGACGCTGGTGACCTGCGCGTTCCCGGGCCTCCCGGCCCGGTCGCCCGCGAGCCCCTCCGTCGTCCGGGACGCGGTGGTGGCCTGGGAGGGAGGCTCCGTCACCTACGCGGGGCCGCGCTCCGGCTGGGAGGGCCCCGTCGACGAGGAGCTGGCCGGTCGCACGGTGATCCCCGGCTTCGTCGACTGCCACACCCACCTGCCGTTCTTCGGGTGGCGGGACGACGAGCACGAGGCTCGCCTGGCGGGCGCCTCCTACCGAGATCTCCACGGCGAGGGCGGCATCCCGCGGAGCGCCAGGATGCTGGCCGAGGCCTCGGACGAGGAGGTGCTCGAGTTCTGCCGTCCGCTCGCGGCCGAGATGCTCCGCCACGGGACCACCGCCCTCGAGCTGAAGACCGGGTACGGCCTGTCGGTCGAGGCCGAGCTCCGCCAGGCGCGGCTGGCCCGACGGCTGGCCGAGGAGATCCCGCAGACGGCCACCGTGACGCTCCTGGCGTGCCACGCGGTCCCGGGGGGGACGGACCGGGCCTCGTGGGTCGACGCCGTGTGCACGGAGCTGATCCCCGGAGCGGTCCGGGAGGGCCTCGTCGACGCCGTGGACGTCTACGTCGAGGACATCGCGTTCACGGTCGAGGACCTCGAGCGGGTCGCCGGGGCCGCCGCCGAGGCCGGGCTCGCCCTGCGGGTCCACGCCGACCAGCTCGGGGCGTCTGGCGCGGCCGAGGCTGCGGCTCGCCTGGGGGCCCGCAGCGCCGACCATCTGAATCACCTGAGCGAGGAGGGCGCGGCGGCGTTGGTCGAGGGCGGCACCGTCGCCGTGCTGCTGCCGGCCTCGACGCTCATGCTTCGGGGTCAGCCCCCGCCGGTCGACCGGCTGGCCGGGGCGGCGCTGGCCCTCTCCACAGACTGCAACCCGGGGACGTCGCCGGTCCTGTCGATGCCGGAGGTGGTCGCCCTCGGCTGCGCCATGTACGGGCTCGCCCCCCTCGACGCGCTGGCCGCGGCCACGATGAACCCGGCCTGGGTGCTCGGCCTCCACGACCGGCTGGGTTCGCTGGAGCCCGGCAAACGCGCCGATCTGGTGGTCCTCGACGCCGAAGACTTCCGCCGAGTTCCGTACCGACCGGGCCACAACCCCGTGATCGCCGCGCTCGTCGGCGGGGAGCGGGCCGGCTGGTAGCATCCCGCGGGTGGCCCGCGGAACGATCCCCGGAGCGCTCGCTGCCGCCGTCGCCGCTGTGGTCCTGGTCACCACCGCTTCGCTCGGGGAGACACCGGCCCTGGCCGCGGCCGT
>JBQGDK010000139.1:0-1659 GCA_052039025.1 Actinomycetota bacterium | reverse complement strand
GCCGCGCTCTGGCGGCTCGAACGTCCACACGACGCGGAGCTTCGGGACCGGGTCAACGGTGCGGCCACGCCCCGGCCAGCGCCAGCCGACCACGGCCAGCGACGCCAGGGCGATGCCGACCAGGACAGCGATGAGCCAGCCTCCGCGCGTCATCGTCTGCTATCGTAGATCCGTGAATCGTTATTGGTCAGCCACGGGGGCGAGCGGCAGCCAAGGTTACGCCGCTTATCCAGGCAATCTCAAGCATACAAAGGGCGACCGGTGTAAGTCCATTTGAACGGCCGAGCGAATACCTGGTTGAAGTAGTCGATGAAAGCCAGAATCTTGTCGCGGAGGTCGTCCACCGAGTGGAAGTTTCCCCGACGGATTACCTTCCGCATGACGATGCCAAAGACGATCTCCACCTGGTTCAGCCACGAGCTGTGCTTGGGGGTGTAGACGAACCGAACCCGGTGGCTCAAATCCGCGAGGAACTCCTGCCGCGTCTTCATCGATCTCAAGACCCCCTTTTTCCCTTCACCCCCAACTCGTCGTCCAACCCGCACCGCCGCGCCACCAGCCCCACCAAGCCCGCCGAGCAGTGGGTGTTCAGGTTGTCCAGCACGAACACGTACCGCGCGTCCGGGTCGAGGGCGATGGTCCGCTCGACGTGGGCCACGAAGTCCTCCTCGGTGCGGGTCGGCCCTAGCGTCGGGGCGATCAGTTCCCCCGTCACCACGTGGAAGTTGCCGATCCAGGTCAGGGTCCCGTGGCGGGCGTACTCGAACTCCCGCCGCTCGGCCCGCCCCGGCTTCATTGGCCTGGTCGGGGCGGTCCGCTCCAACGCCTGGATCCCGGTCATCTCATCGACACAAATGGTGTGGGTGTCGTGGTGGCGGTACAGCTGGGGGGCGTCGTGGTAGCAGGCGCACACCATCTCCACCTGGGCCTGAAACGCCACCGGGTCTTTCTCGGTGGGGTTCAGCCAGTACCGGCTCTTGTGCGGTTGCAGGTCGGCCTCGCGCAGGTACCGATTGACCTGCGAAGCCGAGATGGACTCGACGATCCCACGGGCGGCGGCCTCGTCGGCCAACTCCTGGCCGGTCCAGTGGGTGATGGGCCGGTCGGACTTCCCCGGCGGCTCGCAGGCCAACGCCAGCAACAGCGTGAGCTGCTCGGCGGTAAACTTGCCGGGGCAACCCGGCCGCGGCTCGTCGGCGAGGAGGGCCTCAATGGCCCGGCGCAACGCCTTTGGCTCGTCGAGGCATTCAATGCGGATGAGGTTGGCGAAGGCGGCCTGCCACCGGCGTCTCCAAACGCCGACCTGGTGCCGCCCCAGATCGACCTGGCGGGCGATGTCCCGGTTGTCAACCCCGGCGAAGGCCAGCAAGATGATGGTGGCTCGCTGTACCAGGCGCTTGGCCACCGTGGTGGCGGTACTCAGCTTACGCAGGACGGCTTCTTGCCGTTCGCTGATCACCACTTTCGCGGCGGAGCCTGCCATGATCTCCCCCTCCAAGCCCCTCATCCTGGGTTGGCTGGAGAAGGTAGCAAAACATCGCCTCCCGTGGTAGACGGCTTTCGCTTCCTGGATCTAGTGTAACCGGCGATCGCCCCGTCGGCACGCGCGCTCACAGCTCGTCGGCGATCTCGCCCAGGCCGGGGCGGACGACCAGCGCC
>JBQGDK010000138.1:0-3311 GCA_052039025.1 Actinomycetota bacterium | reverse complement strand
GCCGGCTCGCTGGCCCTGAAGGACGCCGCCGAGAAGGCCGGCGTGGTCCTTCTCGAGCCGATCGTCGACGTCGACGTCACGGTCCCGGACTCGCTGACCGGCGACGTGATCGGCGACCTCAACGCGAAGCGCGGGAAGGTCTTGGGGATGGAGCCGACCGGGGCGGGAAAGGCCAGGATCCGTGCCCAGGCCCCGCAGGCCGAGATGACCCTCTACTCGATCGACCTTCGCTCGATCACCGGGGGGCGTGGCGCCTTCACGATGAGGTTCTCCCATTACGAGGAGGTCCCCTCGCACCTGGCGGAGAAGATCATCGCGGAGGCCAAGAGGGAGAAGGAGGAGGCGCACAAGTAGGCCTCCCCCGAGCCCCCCGGGCCGCGGTGCTCATCGTGCTCCTGGCCACGGCGTGCCGGGCCGACGAGTCCGTCGAGGTCATCACCACGGAGTACGAGTTCGACGGCATCCCCGGGGACCTCCCGGCCGGCGAGGTGACGTTCGAGGTCCGCAACGAGGGCGGCGAGAACCACGACCTCGTCATCCGCCGGGTGATCCAGGAGCGGGACATCCTCGAGATCCTGGAGCTCTCGCAGCCCGACCAGGCCCAGTACCTCGAGAACACCGGCGCCACGCCCGCGGTGCCGCCGGGGGGATCGAGCACCGTGACGGTGACCCTCGAGTCGGGGACCTACGCCTACCTCTGCCTGGTGACCGCCGAGTCCGGTCGGCCCCACGCCGCCCTCGGCATGCGGGGCAGGTTCGAGGTCCGATGAGGCTGACCGGTCAGCCCGCGGTGGTGGAGGCACCCTTCCGCGGGACCGACCCGTCGTGAGAGGCTGACCATGCGATGGCGGTGCGCGTGCTCATCGTGGACGATCAGGAGCCGTTCCGACGGGCGGCCCGAGCCGTGGTCGAGCTCACGGAGGGGTTCGAGGTGGCCGGCGAGGCCGAGACCGGGGAGGAGGCGGTCGAGCGGGCCCGGGACCTGCGGCCGGATCTGGTGCTGATGGACGTCAACCTGCCCGGGATCGACGGGCTCGAGGCGACCCGGCGGATCCTGGGGGGGGCGGACGGCGTCGTCGTCCTGATGGTCTCCACCTACGAGGCCGACGAGTACGCGCCGAGGGCGGCCGAGGCTGGGGCCGCCGCCTACATCCCGAAGTCGGAGTTCGAGCCGGACCGCTTGTCCGAGGCGTGGGCGGTGGCAGCGAAGGGAGGCGGGTGATGGACGAGGCCGGCGAGCACGAGCATCTGCGGAGGATCCCGTTCTTCGAGGACCTCACGCCGGAGGATCTCGAGAGGGTGGCGAAGATCGGCGAGCGGCGCAGCTTCGGAGCCGGGGAGCCGATCGTGGCCGAGGGCAGCGAGGGCCAGGCGATGTTCGTGATCGTTTCGGGGAGAGCCTCGGTCGAGGCCGGCGGCAGGACGCACGGGCTCGGGCCCGGCGACTTCTTCGGCGAGATGGCGCTGCTCGGCCGGAAGCCCCGCTCGGCCACGGTGACGGCGATCGAGCCCGTCGAGTGCCTGGTGTTCGAGACGATGTACTTCAAGCCGTTCCTGATCAAGAACCCCAGCGTCGCCGTGGCGATCCTGGAGGGCGTGGTCGAGCGCCTCCGGGAGGCGCAGGAGCGCGCGGGGGGTTCGGCGTGAGCACGCCGACCGAGCCGATCCGCGAAGAGCATCGCCACCTCCTGCCGCACATCGACGAACTGCGGACAGTTGCCGAGGCCGTCGGGACGACTCCGGCCGCCGATCTCCGGAGTCTCGTCGAGGGGGCCCGGACGTTCCTCGTCGATCACCTGATCCCGCACGCGGAGGCGGAGGACCGCGCCCTCTACCCCGCCGTCGCCAGGGCCATGGGTTCCCCCGACGCCACGCGAACGATGACGCGCGATCACCTCGAGGTGAAGGCGCTCACCGACGGGCTGGCGGCGGTGCTCGACCGGCTCGGCGGCGATCCGGTCCCGGAGGACGTCGCGTCAGAGCTTCGTCGGCTGCTGTTCGGGCTCCACGCGCTGGTCAGGGTGCACTTCGCCAAGGAGGAGGAGATCTACCTGCCGCTCCTCGACGAGCGGCTGACCGCCGCGGAGGTGGAGCAGGTCGTCCACGAGATGCACGGCTAGCCAGGCACGGGGATCGATCCGCCGATCCTGGTCCCCGTCCCCGCCGTGGACGACACGACGAGGGTTCCGCCCAGCGCCTCGACCCGGTCCCTCATGTTCTGCAGCCCCGATCCCGGCGGCGTCGTCGCCGGGTCGAAGCCGCGGCCGCTGTCGGTGACCGAGAACGTGAGGTGGCCGTCGTCCCGCCCGAGCCGGACGGTGGCCGATGAGGCCTCCGCGTACTTCGTCGAGTTCTGGAGAGCCTCGAGCACGCAGAAGTAGGCGGTGGCCTCCACCTCGGCGGGGTACCGACCGATGCCATCGTGCTCCACGGTGACCGGGAACGGCACCTTCCGGGCCTGAGCCTGGAGCGCGGCGACCAGCCCCTGATCTGCGAGCAGCGGCGGGTAGATCCCGCGGGCCAGGTCCCGAAGGTCGTTCAGGGCGTCCTGGGTCTCGGCCTGGAGCTGGCCGGCGAGCTCCTCGGCCTTCCCAGGATCCTTCCGGGCCAGGGCCCGGAGCAGCCGCAGCTTCACCGAGAGGGCCACGAGCTGCTGCTGGGCCCCGTCGTGGATGTTGCGCTCCAGACGGCGGCGCTCCTCGTCCTGGGCGGCCACCAGCCGCTGGCGGGATGCCCGGAGCTCCTCGATCAGGCGGACGTTCCGGAGGACCAGTCCGGTCTGCGAGGCCACGTCCGTCAAGAGGTCTTCGATGACCGGGGTCACCTGCTCTCCCCTCGGCATCGAGAGCGCCAGGGCCCCGAGCAGCTCCCCCTCGTGCTTCACGGTGAGCACCCGCTCCACGTCGGGGATCCGCGGGAGGCCGCCATCGGTCAGCGGAAGCGGCCGGAGGTCGTCACCGACCGGGGCCGGCCATGTCGCCGCCGGTCTCAGTTCGCCCCCGACCCGCAGCCACACGTCGGCCCGGGCCGCACCGGTCCCCTCGGCCACGACGCGGGCCAGGCTGGGGAGCGCGTCGTCGGCCGAGTATTGGGAACCCATCCCCTGGGCCAGCCGGGACAGCACCTCGTACGGCGTGGCCCGCTTCCCGTACACGAGCCGATTGGCGAAGTGGCGGGCTCGGACCCGAGCCGGCTGGAACAGCAGGGCGATGATCGCGGTGGCCAGGATCGTGAGGAACGCGTTCCCTCGGCTGCCCACGAGCGAGCCGATGCCGACCACGATGCCCACGTAGATCAACGTGACGAACGCC
>JBQGDK010000137.1:0-5181 GCA_052039025.1 Actinomycetota bacterium | reverse complement strand
GGGCCTAGACGAGCCGGCCGTCCGGGGCTGTGCCGAGGTGGCGGTACGCGGCTTCGGTGGCCACCCGACCCCGGGGCGTGCGCTGGAGGAACCCGATCTGGAGGAGGTACGGCTCGTAGACCTCCTCGATCGTCCCGGTCTCCTCGCCCACGGCCGCGGACAGCGTGGAGAGGCCGACCGGCCCGCCGTCGAACCGCTCCACCAGCGCCGACAGGATCGCCAGGTCCAGGCGATCGAGCCCGCGCTCGTCGACCTCGAAGAGCGCGAGGGCGTCGGCGGAGGCCTCGAGGGTCACCCGCCCGTCGCCCCGAACCTGAGCGTAGTCCCGGACCCGGCGGAGCAGGCGGTTGGCGATCCTGGGCGTTCCCCGGCTCCGCCGGGCGATCTCCTCGGCGCCGTCGGGCTCCACCTCGACCTGGAGGATCCCGGCCGACCGCCGAACCACCATGGCCACCTCGGCCTCGTCGTAGTAGTCGAGCCGGGGGGTGAACCCGAACCGCTCACGGAGCGGGAGCGTGATGAGCCCGAGGCGGGTGGTCGCGCCGACCAGCGTGAACCGCGGCAGGTCGAGGCGGATCGTCCTGGCCGACGGCCCCTTGCCGATCACCACGTCCAGCTTGAAGTCCTCCAGCGCGGGATACAGGACCTCCTCCACCGCCCGGGGCATCCGGTGGATCTCGTCGACGAACAGGACGTCGCCCTCCTCGAGGTTCGTGAGGATCGCGGCCAGGTCCGCGGTGCGCTCCAGCGCCGGCCCGCTGGTCTGCCGCATGCTCACGGCCATCTCGTTCGCCACGATGCCGGCGAGCGTGGTCTTCCCCAGGCCGGGCGGGCCGGAGAACAGGAGGTGGTCGAGGGGCTCCTCGCGCTCGCGCGCGCCCTGGATCAGGAGCGACAGCTGCTCCTTGACCCGGTCCTGCCCGACGAACTCGCCGAGCCACCGCGGACGGAGGGCCGCGTCGAGGTCGGCATCGCCCTCCTGCGCGGCGAGGAGCCGATCGTCCTCGACGCTCATCGCGACCCCACACGCTGAAGGGCGCCGCGGAGCAGGTCCTCCACCGAGCCCTCGCCGCCGTCGACACCGGCCAGGGCGTCCTGGACCTCCTGGACCGAGAGCCCCATGACCATCAGCGCCTCCCGCACCTCCGACAGAGGGCTCTCCACGGGCAGGTCCAGGTCTCCGCCCAGCTTCTCCTTGAGGTCGAGCACGATCCGGGCCGCCACCTTCTTGCCGACCCCGGCCACGACGGTGATCGCGTCGGCGTCGCCGTCGAGCAGCGCTCGCCGCAGCGCCTCCGGGGACAGCACCGACAGGATGGCCAGGGCGAGCTTCGGGCCCACCCCGTTCACCCCGATCAGGAGCGCGAACAGGTCGCGCTCGGCCGGGGTGGCGAAGCCGAACAGCGACAACGCGTCGTCGCGGACGTGGAGGTGGGTGAGCACGCGGGCCCGCCGTCCGGTCGGGGGGAGGCCGGCCAGGGTCGTGGCCGAGACCTGGAGCTCGTAGCCGACCCCGCCGGCGAGGACCACCACGCGTCCCGCGGCCCGCTCGGCCACGGTTCCCTCGACGAGGGCGATCACGGGGCCGCCCTCCGGAGGACCCTGGACTGCCCCAGGTGGCACACGGCCACGGCCACCGCGTCGGCCGCGTCGGCCTCGCGCGGCAGGCCGGCCACCCCGTGGATCCGCTCCAGGGCCGTGCGGACCTCCCGCTTCCCGGCGGTCCCGTTCCCGGTCACGGCCAGCTTGACCTCCAGCGGGGCATACTCGAACACCGGGACGCCGGCGTCGGCGGCCGCGAGGAGGATCACGCCGGTGGCCCGGGCCACGCCCATGGCGCTGCCGACGTTCCGGCCCCACAGCAGCCGCTCCACCGCCAGGGCCTCGGGGCGGTGCCGGTGGACCGCCTCGGTCACGGCCCGGTGGACCGCCCGCAGCCGCTCCGGCTCCTCCGTCCCGGCGCGGGTCCGGACGGTGCCGGCGGCGACGACCCCGGCGGCGCCCCCCCGGCCCCCGGCGACCACGGCCAGGCCGGTGGCAGCCATGCCGGGATCGACCCCGATCACGACCCGGTCGAACACGTGTTCAGTCTAGGGGTCGACCCGGACCCGCTCAAGGACGACACGGGTGTAATTTAGCCCGGCCGGGAGCGGCGGTCTAGCCGCTGACCTCGGCCAGGACCTCGTCGGGGACGTCGAAGTTCGAGTGGACGGCCTGGACGTCCTCGAGGTCGTCGAGGGCCTCGATCAGGTTGAGCACCTGCCGGGCCTGCCCGCCCTCGACCCGGACCGTGGCCTGGGGCACCATCGACAGCTCGGCCGACGCCAGGGGCACGCCGGCCTCCTCGAGCGCGCCCCGCACCGCGGCCAGGGCGTTCGGCCCGGTGGTGATCCGCCACTGGTCGCCGTCATCGGCCAGGTCCTCGGCCCCGGCCTCCAGGGCCACCTCCAGGAGGCGATCCTCGTCCGGCGCGCTGTCGCCGTCGACCAGGATCACGCCCTTCCGCTCGAACTGCCAGGCGACGCTCCCGGGATCACCGAGGTTGCCCCCGAGCCGGGTGAACGTGTGCCGGATGTCCTGGCCCGTTCGATTGCGGTTGTCGGTCATGACCTCGACGAGCACGGCCACGCCCCCGGGCCCGTACCCCTCGTACGTGGCCGGCTCGTACCGGACGCCCTCGATCTCGCCGGTCCCCCGCTTGATGGCCCGCTCGATCGTGTCGACGGGCACCGAGAGGTCCCGGGCTTTCTGGACGGCCGAGGCCAGCGTGGCGTTCGACTCGACGCTTCCACCGCCCTCCCGGGCCGCGACCTCCACGGCCCGGAGCAGCTTGGCGAACAGCTTGCCGCGGCGCTGGTCGGTGGCGGCCTTCTTGTGCTTGATCGAGGACCACTTCGAGTGCCCGGACATCAGCCCACCTTCTCCAGGAGCCGCCGGTGGAGCCGCGGCTCGCCGGCAAGCTCGGGGTGGAACGCTGCGGCCAGGAGATGGTCGCGCTCCACGACCACCGGCCGGCCGTCGAGCTCGGCCAGCACCTCGACCCCCTCGCCGACCGCCTCGACCACCGGGGCCCGGATGAACACGGCCCGGAGCGGCTCGTCCTCCCCCCGCAGCGGGACGTCCGCCTCGAACGAGTCGACCTGCCGCCCGTAGGCGTTGCGGGCGACCCGGATGTCGAGGAGCGACAGGAGCGGATCGCCGCCCGCGACCTCGGTGGCCATGACGATCATCCCGGCGCACGTGCCCAGGACCGGCATGCCGGCCTCGGCCCGCTCCCGGATCGGCTCGACGAGCCCGTACCGTCGGGCCAGGCGCCCGATCGTGGTGCTCTCGCCCCCCGGGATCGCCAGGCAGTCGACCTCGGCCAGGTCCCCGGGCGCGCGCACCAGCACCGGGCCGGCCCCGAGGTCGGCCAGCACCGCCGCGTGTTCTCGGATGTCGCCCTGGAGGGCCAGGATCCCTGCCTTCATCTCGGCTCCATGATAGCGAGGCGACCTTCCGGCTCACCGGCCGCGGTACCCTGTTCGTCACCATGCGCATCTTCTCGGGGATCCAGCCGACAGGGCGGAAGCACCTCGGGAACTACATCGGGGCGATCCGCCAGTACGTCGAGGGGCAGGACCGCGGGGACGCCGTGTACTGCATCGTCGACCTCCACGCGATCACGGTGGCCTACGACGTGACCGAGCTGCGGGACCGCCTGTACGACACCACGGCGATCCTGCTGGCGGCCGGCCTCGACCCGGACCGGTGCATCCTGTTCCGCCAGGCCGACGTGCGCGAACACACCGAGCTGTGCTGGCTCCTGGCCAACGTCACGTCGTACGGCGAGCTGTCCCGCATGACACAGTTCAAGGAGAAGTCGGAGCAACACCGGAGGTTCGTCTCGTCGGGGCTCCTCTTCTACCCGGTCCTCCAGGCCGCCGACGTCCTGGCGTACCGGACCGACGAGGTGCCCGTGGGTCAGGACCAGAAGCAGCACATCGAGCTCATGCGGGAGGTCGCCCAGCGCTTCAACGCCCGCTTCGGAGAGACGTTCGTGGTCCCGGAGCACCGGATCCCTGAGGTCGGGGCCCGGATCATGGACCTCCAGGCACCGGAGAGGCGGATGTCCACCACGGCCAGCACCGAGCACGGGGCGGTGTTCATCCTCGATGATCCCGACCGGATCGTCCGGAAGTTCAAGAGTGCCGTGACCGACTCCGGGACGGAGGTGGTGCGCCGGCATGACAAGCCCGGGATCTCCAACCTCATCGAGATCCTGGCGGTGGTCCGGGGGGTCACGCCGGAGGCCGTGGAGAAGGAGTACGCGGACGCCGGGGGCTACGCCGGGTTCAAGGGGGACGTGGGGCGGGCCGTGGCCGACTACCTCGCCCCGGTCCGGGAGCGGTACGCCGAGCTCCGCCCCGATGAGGCCGGCCTGGAGCGGGTCCTGGCGCAGGGCGCGGAGAAGGCCCGGGCCATCGCATCCGAGACCGTGGCCCTGGCCCGCCGGCGCATGGGGGTCGGGCCGCCGGAGGGATGAGCGAGGGGAGGCCGGTCTCGGCCGAACGCCGACGGGGCTGGTTCGCCCGCGGCTACGAGCGTCGGGGCCGGAGGGTGGAGGGAACAGCGCGCGTCCGTGAGCTCCGGACACGCGTCGCCGGAGGTGCCCGCGGGAGGGTCCTCGAGATCGGCGCGGGGCCCGGCTTCAACTTCCCCTACTACCGCGACGACGCCGAGGTCGTGGCCACCGAGCCCGATCCCGAGATGCGCCGCCTGGCCGAGGCCCGGGCCAGGGACCGCGGGGTCGAGCTCCGAGCCGCCCCCGCGGAGCGCCTGCCGTTCCCCGACGCCTCGTTCGACACGGTCGTCTCGACCGGCGTGTTCTGCTCGGTCGACGACCCGGTCGCATCGATCGACGAGGTCCGCCGGGTCCTCCGCCCCGGCGGCGAGCTCCGGTTCGGCGAGCACGTCCGGGGCCGGAGCGCCGCCAGGCGGCTGATGCAGCGAACGCTCGACCCGATCCATTACCGGCTGTTCCGATGCCACATCGGGAGGGACACGCCGGGGCTCATGCGAGCCAGGGGGTTCGAGATCATGGAGCTCGAGCACCCCCGACAGGCCGACGTCCTCGGCGTGGCCCGGAAGCGGTAGCGGCTACCAGCCGCGGGTCTGGAGGAGGCCCTCCTCGCCGAGCTC
>JBQGDK010000136.1:0-2348 GCA_052039025.1 Actinomycetota bacterium | reverse complement strand
AGGTGGACACCGCCGGCGCCTTCAACTTCACCCCGTACGTGGCCACCGCCCTGTTGTTCGTGGCCATCACGATCCCGCTGGCGAGGTTCACCGACTGGCTGGTGGCCCGTGAACGGGGCCGGCGAGAGGCCGGGGGGGCGCTGTGAGCGACGAGGCGATCCGGCTCGAGGACGTCCACAAGTCCTTCGGGAAGCTCGAGGTGCTGAAGGGCGTCGATCTCGTCCTGGCCCGGCACGAGGTCGTGGCGCTGATCGGTGCCTCGGGCTCGGGCAAGTCGACGCTGCTGCGATGCATCAACCTCCTCGACCCGATCGACCGGGGGCGGATCGTCCTCGACGGCGAGGAGGTCACCGCGCGCGGTGTCGACGTGAACGAGGTCCGCCGTCGGGTGGGGATCGTGTTCCAGGCCTTCAACCTGTTCCCGCACATGACCGTGCTCCGGAACATCTGCCTGGGGCCGGTCGAGGCGCAGGGCATCGGACGCGACGAGGCCGAGGATCGGGCCCGGCGTCTCCTCCAGCGGTTCGGCCTCCTCGACAAGGTCCTCGAGTACCCGGACCGTCTCTCGGGGGGTCAGCAGCAGCGCGTGGCCATCGTCCGGGCCCTGGCGATGCGGCCGGACGTGATGCTCCTCGACGAGGTCACCAGCGCCCTCGACCCCGAGCTCGTGGCCGAGGTCCTCGACGTGATCCGCGAGCTCGCCGAGGGCGGCATGACGATGATCCTGGCCACCCACGAGATGGGATTCGCCCGGGACATCGCCCACCGGGTGGCGTTCCTCGACGACGGGGTGATCCTGGAGGAGGGAGAGCCCGACCGGATCTTCAGCGAGCCGGAGCACCCGCGGACCCGCCGGTTCCTCCAACGGATCATCGCCGCCGGTCGCCTGTGACCGCGTATGATGCCGCGACGTGGGCCGGGTCGTGTCGCTGCAGACGAAGCGGGAGCACCTCGCACCGCTGGAGCCCGTGGAGTCGTTCCGGGCGACCGGGCTCGGGCTGGACGGCGACAAGCACGCCGGGCGCGAGGCCGCCAAGCGGCAGGTGCTGCTGGTCGAGGCCGGCGACCTCCGCGACCTCGGCCTGGAGCCCGGCGCGCTGCGCGAGCAGGTGACCGTGGACCTCCCCGAGCTGATGTCGCTCGGCCAGGGCACGCGCCTGCGGGTCGGCGAGGCCGTGCTCGAGCTCACCGGCGTGTGCGAGCCCTGCACGCACATCGGGGAGCACGTCGGGGTCGACGATACGGAGGCGCTCCGGCAGCGGCTGATCGGGCGTCGGGGCATGCTGGCCCGGGTCGTCGGAGAGGGGGCCATCCGTCGCTACGACCCCGTCCACATCGAGGGCGATGGCTGAGTCGTGGACCGGCCCCCGGGTGCAGTGGATCCACCGGCCGACCGAGCGCGGCGGACGCGGCGTGGCCCGACGGGGCGTGGCCGAGCGTGAGCGCGCCCTGGCCAGGGCCCCGCTCTTCGCCGGACTGCCGGCCCGGGAGCGACGGGCCGTGGCCAGGGCCAGCGGCCTGGTCCGCTACCGCGAGGACACCGAGGTGGTGAAGGAGGGCGCTCGGGGCGCCGTCTTCTTCGTGATCCTGGAGGGCAAGGCCAAGGTCACCCGGAAGGGGAGAACGATCGGGCGGCTCCGCCGGGGCGACTTCTTCGGCGAGATGTCGCTCCTCGACGGTGAGCCCCGCACCGCCAGCGTGGTCACCGAGGCCGACTCCACCTTCCTCACGGTCGCCGCGCGCGACTTCTTCGGGGTCCTCGAGCGTGAGCCGAAGCTGGCGACGCGGATGCTCCAGGTCATGGCCGGCCGGCTCCGCAACAGCGAGCGCCCGCTCGTCGACTGAGGGGTCGGACCCCTCCGGTATCATCGCCGCCGATGGCGCGCGCTGACGAGCGGCGACGGTCCGAGGCCAAGCGGCGGGTCGAGGAGCTCCGCGACCTGATCGACTTCCACAACTGGCGGTACCACGTTCAGGACGACCCCGAGATCTCCGACGCCGAGTTCGATGAGCTCATGCGGGAGCTCCGCGGGCTCGAGGAGGCCTTCCCCGAGCTGATCCTCCCCGACAGCCCCACCCAGCGCGTCGGCGGGGCGCCCACCGAGCTGTTCGCCCCGGTCCGGCACCGTTCCCCGATGCTCTCGCTCGACAACGCGTTCTCGTGGGAGGAGCTGAACGCGTGGGGGAAGCGGGTCGAGCGGGCGCTCGGCCGACGGGCCGACTTCGTGTGCGAGCTGAAGATCGACGGGGTGGCCGTGGCCCTCTCGTACGAGAACGGCGCGTACGCCACCGGCGCCACCCGCGGCGACGGCTACGTCGGCGACGACATCACCTCGAACATCCGCACG
>JBQGDK010000135.1:0-6719 GCA_052039025.1 Actinomycetota bacterium | reverse complement strand
CGAGGGATGGCCGGCGGCGGTCCGACTGGCGGTGGAGGCGCTCCGCGGCGTGCCGGCGGAGGAGCGGCTCACGACCCTCGAGGGCGTGCGCCGCCCCGGCGGTCCGCTGTTCGCCTATCTCGCCGAGGAGGTGTTCAGCCGTGAACCCCCCGAGGTGCGTGATCTCGTCCGGGTGACCGCGTCCTTCGACCGGTTCACGCCCGCGCTGTGTGAGGCCGTTGGCGTCCGCGCGCCCGCCGCGACGATCGAGGCGCTGCTGCGGCGAGGTCTGTTCCTGGAGCCCCGCGGGGGCTCGGACGCGTGGTACGGGCTGAACCCGCTGATCCGCGACTTCGCGCTCGAGCGGCTGGTGCTTGCCGACGGGGAGCGCGTCGAGACGCTCCGCCGCGCCGCCCGGTGGTTCGAGGACAACGGCGTCCTGGAGGAGGCGATGCGGGCGTACGCGGAGGTCCAGGATCGGCCGGCGGTGGCCCGCATCCTCGAGGCCCACGGCGCCGCGATCCTCGCGTCCGGCTCCGTGGAGGCGGTGCTCCGGGCCCGCGAGCTCCTCCCCGACGAGCTCCTGTCGCCCGCGATCCTCCAGCTCGACGGCCAGGCTCGGATGGTCCGGGGGGACTGGGAGGGGGCGCTGGTGGCGTTCCGACGGGCGGCGGCCGAGACGGTGGAGCTGCCCGCCGGCCTGGCGTGGCGCATGGGGCAGATCCACCACCTTCGAGGGGAGCTCGATGAGGCCCTGGAGGTGTACGGACGGGGGAGGACCGGGACCGGGGAGCACCGCGACGAGGCGCTCCTGCTCGCATCGATGGCCACCGTCCACTGGCTCCGGGGCGACGCTGAGTCGTGTCGGGCCCTCGCCGAGCGGGCCGCGGCGGCGGCGGAGGCCGCCGGTGATCCTCAGGCGGAGGCCGCCGTTCACACCACCCGCGCCATGCTGGCGGCGCTCGAGGGGGACCGCCGGGCCAACGACGCCCACTACCTCCGGGCCCTCGATGCGGCGGAGCGGGCCCACGACACGCTCCAGATCATCCGGATCCGAGCGAACCGAGCCTCCCGGTTCAACGAGGAGGGCGAGTACGAGGAGGCCCTTCGCGAGCTCGACATCGCGATCGGGCTCGCCGAGGTGACCGGCTACGCGGCGTTCCTCGGCCTCGGCCTCAGCAACCGGGCGGAGTCGAGGTTCCGGCTCGGTGCCCTGGACCGGGCGCTCACCGACTACCGGAGCTCCCGGGCCATCTACCAGCGGATCGGCTCACGCATGGTCTGCTACCCGCTGGCCGGTCTGGGAGACGTGTACCGGGAACGAGGGGACCTGGCCCAGGCCCGGGCGGCGTACGAGGAAGCGGTGGCGGTGGCGGCCGAGGCCGGCGACGTGCAGGGGCTGGTGCCGGCGCAGGCGGGCTTGGCCCGGGTGCTGGTGGATGACGATCTCGAGCGCGCCCGGGCCCTTGCGCGCCGGGCCGTCGGCCGCGGACCGGGGATGGGGTACGTGGCGGCCCTCCTGGCCGCGGGGTGGGTCGAGCTCGCCGCGGGGGACCGGGAGGCGGCCGCTGGGGCCGGCTCAGAGGCCGCCTCGGTGGCGAGAGCCCGGCGGGACCGGGCCGGGCTGGCCGAGGCCCTCGTGCTCGACGCCCTGTCGGCGCCCCGGCCCACGGAGCGGGCCGACCTGATCGAGGAGGCCGTCGCGATCTGGCGCGAGCTCGGGGACCCGCTGGGGGCGGCCAAGGCCGAGCTGACGCTGGGGAGGCTCGCCGGGACGAGCGCGGAGTCGGAGCGGGCCGAGGCCGCTCTCCGTTCGCTCGGCGTCCGGGTGGGGGCGCGCGCGGCGGCGGGGATCCTCTCGGCGGTCGACCGGACCGAGCGTGTCCCGGTGGCCATCCAGGCCCTGGGGGGGTTCCGCGTGCTCCGTGACGGCCGTCCCGTGCCGCCGTCGGAATGGCAGTCCAAGAAGGCCCGGGATCTCCTGAAGCTCATGGTGGCCCGGCGGGGGCGACCGGCCCCCAGGGACCTCCTCATGGAGGCGCTGTGGCCTGATGAGGATCCCTCCAAGCTGGCCAACCGGCTGTCGGTGGCGCTCACCACCGTCCGGGGCGTCCTGGACCCCGATCGCCGGTTCCCTCAGGAGCGGTTCGTCCAGGCCGACAAGGACGCGGTCCGCCTGGACCCTGCCGAGGTCGACATCGACGTGGAGCGTTTCCTCGAGGACGCGTCGGAGGGGCTCCGGCTGCGGCGGAACGACCGGGCCCAGGAGGCGGTCCCCCTGCTCACGTCGGCCGAGTCCGCCTACACCGGGGACTTCCTGGAGGAGAACGCGTACGACGACTGGGCGGCCCCCCTCCGCGAGGAGGCCCGGGCGACGTACGTGGCCGTGGCCAGGGCCCTGGCCCAGGTCGCCGTGGCGCTCGGCGACCACGACGCCGCGGTCCGGTTCCTCCTCCGGATCGCGGAGCGCGACCCGTACGACGAGGAGGCCCATCTGGGTCTCGTGAGCGTTCTGTCCGGCTCGGGGAGCCACGGCGAGGCCCGCCGGCACTACCGCATCTACAGGGCCCGGATGGAAGAGCTCGGCGTGGAGCCCGCGCCGTTCCCCACGGCCCGTCTGCCTTAAGGGAACCCGAACCCTCTCGGGCCATGCTTCGCGCCGATGGAGAGCTTCGTGGTGCGCGTGTGGGTCCCCGGCGAGGATCAGCCGGCGGGAGACCACGGTGACCTGCGGGGGGTCGTGGAGACCATCGCCACCGGCGAAGCCTCCCCGTTCCGTTCCGCCGAGGAGCTCGCCGAGATCCTCCGAGAGCGGACCCGGGTGCGGCGCTCGAGCTAGGGCGAGGGCGCCTCGGCGCCGGCCCTGGCGATGCCCCACAGGAGGCCCCCCGCGAAGCCCCAGGCGACGATCCCGAGGGCCCACCAGGGCCAGCTCGAGGCCCCCTCGGGCAGGCCGAGGGCGGCGTGGAGGGTGGCCACCGCGGCCACGCCCACCTCGAGCAGGACGAACGCCCAGCACCACCACCAGAGCTCCTCGACCCGGTGACCGATCAGCACCATCAGGAGCGCCAGCGAGAACGAAGCCACCCCGGCGAGCCGGTGGATGGCGGTATCGGGCGTGGGGGGTTGGCCCAGGAGGTCCTCGAAGGCCCACGCCGGCGCCGCCACCAGGACCAGGCCGACCACGGCGGAGACGAGCGCGTCGAGGTACAGGACCCGGCGGAGGAGGGCCACGCCGGGTGTGTACCATACCGCGCGTGGCTGATGGGCCCAGGGTGGCCATCATCGGGCTGGACTGCGCCACGCCGGCGCTGCTGTTCGACCGCTACGCCGGCGTGATGCCGAACGTCCGCTCGCTGATGGAGGGCAGCCTGCACGGCGACCTGGCCAGCATCACGCCGCCGATCACGGTGCCCGCGTGGGCCTGCGCCATGACCGGGAAGACCCCCGGCCAGATGGGGATCTATGGGTTCCGCAACCGGAAGGACTCCTCGTACGAGGGCCTGGCCATCGCCACATCGCTGGCCGTGAAGGAGCCGTCGGTCTGGGACCTTCTCGGCGAGGCAGGCATGCGGTCCCTGCTGATCGGCGTGCCCCCCGCCTACCCGGTCAAGCCCGTCGAGGGCTGGCGGGTGTCGTGCTTCCTGACCCCGCCCTCGGCCGAGAGGTACACGTGGCCCGAGGATCTCAGGGCCGAGGTCGAGGAGGAGGTCGGCGAGTACATCTTCGACATCCCCAACTTCCGCCGGCAGGGCGCCGACTTCGTGCTCCAGCAGGTGCACGAGATGACGAAGCGCCGGTTCAAGGTGGCCCGCCGGCTCGTTCGGAACAAGCCGTGGGACCTGTTCATGCTGGTCGAGATGGGGCTCGACCGCCTCCACCACGTGTTCTGGCAGTACTGCGACCCGGCGCATCCGAAGTACGAGGCGGGGAACCCGTTCGAGTCGGCGTTCGAGGACTACTACCGGCAGCTCGACGGGGAGATCGGCTCGCTCCTCGAGGCCCTCCCCGGCGACGCCGTCACGATCCTGATGTCCGACCACGGGGCCCGGGCCATGAGCGGCGGGGTCTGCTTCAACGACTGGCTGATCCGGGAGGGCTACCTGACGCTCTCCGAGCCCACGGCGGCGCGGACGCCGATCGCCGAGGCCCCCGTGGACTGGGCCCGCACCGTGGCCTGGGGCGACGGCGGGTACTACGGGCGCCTGTTCCTGAACGTGGCCGGCCGGGAGCCCCGTGGCGTCGTGGACCCGTCGCGCTACGAGGACACCCGGGACGAGCTGGCCCGGCGACTCGAGGCAATGGAGGGCCCCGACGGCCGTCCGCTGGGGACCCGGGTCATCAAGCCGCAGGACGTGTACCCCGAGGTGCGCGGGGTCGCCCCCGACCTGATCGTGTACTTCGGCGACCTCGAGTGGCGCTCGGTCGGCGCGGTGAACATGGAGGGCGGCGACGTCTTCACGTACGAGAACGACACCGGTCCCGACGGCGCGAACCACGACAAGACCGGCGTGTTCGTGATGCGAGGGCTTCCCGATCAGCCGGTCGGCCGGCAGGAGGGGCTGAACCTCGTCGACGTGGGGCCGACCTTGATGAAGCTCTTCGGCCTGGCCGAGCCGGCCGGCGTGCAGGGGAGGTCGATCCTGTGAGCGAGGTCGAGGCCCACTGGATCACGACGAGCACCCACTACGGCCCGGAGCCGGCCCCGGGCGGCTTCGCGGTGTGGTTCACCGGCCTTTCGGGGTCGGGGAAGTCCACGCTGGCCGAGATGCTCGTGGAGGTCCTCGAGCGGCGGGGGCACCGCTTCGAGCTGCTCGACGGCGACGTGGTCCGCACGCACCTCTCGAAGGGCCTGGGGTTCTCGAAGGAGGACCGGGACACGAACATCCTCCGGATCGGGTGGGTGGCCGAGCGACTCACGTACCACGGCGCCGCGGTGGTGTGCTCGGCGATCTCGCCCTACCGCGAGGCCCGCGAGCGCGTCCGGGCCGGCATCCCCCGGTTCGTCGAGGTGTTCACGAAGTGCTCGGTCGAGGAGTGCGCCCGCCGTGACGTGAAGGGCCTGTACCAGAAGGCCTTCGCCGGCGAGATCACCGGGTTCACCGGCGTCGACGATCCTTACGAGGAGCCCCTCGATCCCGAGGTCGTGGTGGATACCGAGCGCCACACCCCTCGGGAGTGCCTCGACGCGATCGTGGCCCGGCTCGAGGAGCTCGGCTACCTCGGGCCGGACGGTTAAACGTCCACCCGGTCGGCGAACACGATCAGCCGCAGGGCCGCGGAGAAGCGCGGCGTGCAGGTCGTCAGCACCAGCGAAGGCTGCCTGGTGTCCCGCAGGACCGACCCCTCGGTCGGCGGTACGTCGCGGCTGTGCGTGACCTCGTAGCGATACTCGCCCTCCTCCGTGATGAGCCGGATCTGGTCGCCCGGCCGGACCCTGTCGAGGTCCCAGAACGGGGCCCCGTACGTGGTCCGGTGACCGGCGATGCCGACCGTGCCCTCCGGGTCCCACGGATCCGCGGTGCGGAGGTAGTGGCCCGGCCCCGCCTTGAGGTCCTCGACGTCCACCCCCTGGACCACGACCTCGTTCACACCGATCGAGGGGATCCGGAGGATCGCGTAGGCCTGGCCCGGGAGCACGATGCCGGGTCGGTACCGCGGATCCTCGCCCTCGACCCGGGTCTGGAACTGCTCGAACAGCCGGTCCTGCTGTTGGTCGTAGTAGATCCCGGTGCCCCAGAGCAGCCACAGGATGTACGCGCCGAGGATGAAGGCCGCCGTGAGCAGGACCTTCCCGATCAGCCGGAGGATCCATCCGGGCCGTCGCCTCCGGCGACCCGGCGCGCTGACGTCGGTCGGTCTGGTGACGGTCTCGCTGATGGCACCAGTGTAGGGGGTCGGCCGTTGAACGGCCGGGGAACGGGTGGTACCGTCGGCGGATGGAGATCGAGATCGGCATCGGCAAGACCGCCAGGCGTGGGTACGGCTTCGACGACGTCGCCATCGTCCCCTCGAGGCGCACCCGTGACCCCGCCGACGTCGAGATCTCCTGGGAGCTCGACGCCTGGCGGCTTGACCTCCCCCTGATGGCCTCGGCCATGGACGGGGTGGTCTCTCCGGCCACGGCGATCCAGATCGGTCGGCTCGGGGGGCTCGCGATCCTGAACCTCGAGGGGCTCCAGACCCGGTACGAGGACCCCGAGCCGGTCTTCGACGAGATCGCGGCCCTCCCCGAGGAGAAGGCCACCCGGCGGATGCAGGAGCTGTACCGCGAGCCGATCAAGGAGGAGCTCGTGGTCCGCCGGATCCGGGAGGTCCGAGAGGGCGGGGTGACCGCGGCCGCCTCGCTGACCCCCCAGCGGGTCCGGACCTACGCGCCGCTGGTGCTGGAGGCCGAGCTCGACCTGCTGGTGATCCAGGGCACCGTGGTGTCCGCGGAGCACGTGTCCACGAGATCGGAGCCGCTCAATCTGAAGGAGTTCATCGCCCGGTTCGACATCCCGGTCGTGGTCGGGGGCTGTGCCTCCTACCAGACGGCCCTGCACCTGATGCGGACGGGCGCGGTGGGGGTCCTGGTGGGGGTCGGTCCCGGCGCCGCATGCACGACCCGGGGGGTCCTCGGCGTCGGCGTGCCCCAGGCCACCGCGATCGCCGACGCGGCCGGCGCCCGGATGGAGCACCTGCGAGAGACCGGTCGCTACGTGCACGTGATCGCCGACGGTGGCATGCGGACCGGCGGC
>JBQGDK010000134.1:0-1660 GCA_052039025.1 Actinomycetota bacterium | reverse complement strand
GCGGATGTCCTTCCACGGGTCCCCTCGTCGGGCCAGACGACGGGGCAGGGTCGTGATCGTGAACGTGCGAGGCTCCACCCGCCCCAGCTCCTCCCATCCGATCGGCACGGCCGCCGGGGCCCCCGGGAGGGCCCGGACGGCGTACGGCGGGATCACGGTGGACCCGTACCCGTTGCGCATCACGTCGAGGAACACCAGCCCGGCCCGGTTGGCCTTCCGGAACTCCAGCGTGAACAGGTCGCGGTGCCGAGCCGCGGCGATCTCGGCTAGCCCGTCGGCGAACGCCCGGACCGCGCCGTAGTCGGCGCTCCGATCGAGCGGCGCCACGACGTGGAACCCCTTCGAACCCGACGTCTTGACGAACGGCACCAGGCCGGCCCGCTCCAGCATGAACCGGAGCGCCCTGGCCCCTCGCCGCACCATCCCGACGTCCTCGGCGGAGGGATCGAGGTCGAACACCAGCAGGTCCGGGTGGTCCAGGGAATCCACCCGGGAGACCCAGGTGTGCGGCTCGATGCAGGCCTGGTCTGCCAGGAACGCCAGCGCCGCTCGGTCGCCGATCACCGCGTGCACCTGCGGTCCCTTGCTGGTTCGCACCTCGACCCGAGGGATCCAGTTCGGGAAGAAGTCGGGGACCCGCTTCTGGTAGAACGCCTGTCCCTCGATCCCGTTCGGGTAGCGCTTCATCGACACCGGCCGCCCCCGGACGTGCGGGAGCATCACGTCGGCGACGCCCAGGTAGTGGTCGACGAGATCCGCCTTGGTGATGCCCTCGCCTGGGAAGAGCACCTTGTCCGGCCGCGACACCCGGATGGTCCGCCCGCCGGCCCGGACCCGCGTCGGCTCGCTCACCGTGGACCGCTCGGCCGCTCGCGCACGACCTCCCGGGCGGCCTTGTCCCGGCGGAGTCCCAGGAACCGGGGATGGCGGAGCCGTCCGTCGCGGGTCCACTCGGCGAACCCGATCTGGGCCACCATCACCGGCTCGACCCAGTGGACGTCCCGTTGGGGGAGGTTCTCGGTGTTGGTGGTGAACGGGGGGTCGGGCCGGGTCAGCCGGTCCAGCTCCGCCCGGAGCTCTCGGAGCAGGAGCGCGTCGTACCCGGTCCCGACCTTGCCGGCGTACGCCAGATCGCCGTCGTCGTAGTGGCCGACGAGCAGCGCCCCGAACCCGGTGCGAGAGCCCCTCGGTTCGGTGAACCCCCCGATGACCAGCTCCTGGTCCGCCACGCACTTCAGCTTCAGCCAGTCGCCGGATCGCCCCGAGGTGTACGGGGCGTCGGCCCGCTTGGCGATGATGCCCTCCCACCCCTTCTGGCAGGCCTCCCGGTGGAACCGCTCCCCCTGCTCGGCGCGGTGGGGCAGGAACCGGATGGCGCCACCGAACGACAGCGCCCGGCGGAGGAGGGCCTTTCGCCTCCGCAGCGGGAGCCGACGGAGGTCGTGGCCGTCCAGGTGGAGAAGATCGAACGCGTAGAAGAAGACCGGCGTGCGGACCCCCAGGCCTCGCCGCTGCAGCCGCGAGAACGAGGTGTGGCGTCCGCGGAAGGCCACCACCTCGCCGTCGACGACCAGGTCGTCGGTGGGCTGGGCGGCGAGCGCCTCGATGATCTCCGCATACCGATCCATCGCCAGGCGGTTCCGGGACAGGAGCCGGACGG
>JBQGDK010000133.1:0-3647 GCA_052039025.1 Actinomycetota bacterium | reverse complement strand
GAGCCGATGGAGCGCGTGGAGGAGGCACATCGAGTCGGGGCCCCCCGAGCACGCCACGACCACGGTCTCTCCGGCCGGGAGCATCTCGTGGCGGCGGGCCGTGGTCACCACCCGCCGGAGGACCCCGGCCACGGCGGGCGGCTGGCCGCGGCCGACCGGGGTCACGCCGCCGCGACCCGCTCGATCCAGGCCTCGGGCCGCCCGACCTCGTCGAGGCTGGGCAGGTGCTCGCTGCGCTCCCAGATCCGGGCGAAGGCTTTCGGCCCGGCCCTGTCCACGACCTCGGCCACGAACCGCTCCCCGACGTCGTACTGCCGGGCCTTGACGTCGAGCCCGACGGCCTTCTGGACCATGCGGTTGAACCCCTTGCGGTACCGGCGCTGCTGGAGGATCCGCCGCATCCGGGACGCGCCACGGATCCGGCCGGCCGCCAGACGGTCCATCACGAAGTTGCCATGCCCCTCGAGCACGGACATCAGCGACTGCATGCGGCGGAACGTGTCGCGCTGCTCCGGCGTCATGAGCGCGAACAGGACGCCGAGGTCCCGCCACTGCCCCGCCCCGCCGGTCCGCAGCTCGTCTCGGACCCGCCGGAGGCGCTCCAGGACCTTCCGGGCATCGAGGTCGATCGTGCTGAGGTACGAGCCCATGAGGCCGGTGACGTACGAGCGGAGCCAGGGCACGCCCTGGAACTGGACCCGGTGGGTCACCTCGTGGAGCGCCAGCCACTGACGGAACTCACGGGGGTCGAACCGGTACCGGCGCTCGAGCTCGATGACGTTCGGCCCGACGAAGTAGATCAGGTCCCGGTCGTCGGGGGGAAGGAACAGGTCGTACTGGCCGAGGACCTTTCGACCCAGGTAGCCGAGGATCCCGCCGACCTGGAAGGCGAGGAGCTGGCGCCGGACCGGGGCCATGCCACCATCGATCCGCGGCCCCAGCAGCCGGTGAGCCACGGGCTCGAGAATCTGCTCGAACCCGCGGAGGTTCTGATTGATCCACTCCCGCCGGGTCATCACCCAGGGGCGCGAGGGTGGCCCGTCGATGGCCAGGCCCGTGAACTCGGTGACCAGGCCGTCGCCCTCGGCCACGACGTCGTCGAACTCCTCGGCCAGCCTGGCTCGATCGGCCGGATGGACCACCGGACCGGGGCCGGCGAACCGCTTGCCGATCCCGGCCGCGGCCTCCCAGTCGACAAGGCCCGCGGCCACGCTAGCCCGCGTCGGCCTTCTCGCGGGCGGCCTTCACGGCCGCGGCGCGGGCTCGACTCTCCGCGATCGGACGGGCCAGCCCCTTGGCCAGCTGGTCCTCCAGGACGCGCGTGAACGTCTCCTCGTCGGCGCCGGGGGGAACCTTCGCCGGGGGCGCCTCCTCGGCGGCCGCGGGGGCCGGCTCGGGGCGTGGGGCCTTCACCTTCGTCGGCTCCTCCTCGGCGGACTCGGCCTCGGGGGCCGGCGGGGGCGGAGCCTCCGGTTCCTTGACGGCCGGGGCCTCGCTCGCACCGGCCTCGGTGGCCGCCTCCGCTTCCTCACTCTCCACCACCGGCGCGGGAGTCTCCGGGGCCGTCGTGCCGGCCCGCGCCGCCCGGATGGCCGCCGCCTTGGCCCTCCCCTCGGCCACCCGGCGGTCCACACCCTTGTCGAGCTGCGACTTCAGCTCGCGCTGGTAGGTCTCCTCATCCGGCTCGACATGTTCGGCCGCCGGGCGGCTCGGGGCCGCCGCCGGCGCAGGGGCCGGCGTCTCGGCGGCGGGCCGCTCGGGGGCCACCGCCGGGGCCGGGCGCTCCGGGGCCGCCTCGGTCTCCGCGGGCCGGGATGCCGGGACCTGCTCCGCCGCGGTCCGCACCGCGGCCGCCGGCGGGGCCGGCGGCGTGGTCGACGCCGCGGCCACCTGCTCCACCCTCGGGGCGGCGGTGACGCCGGCGAACTGCGGGCGTCGGCGGCGCACCGGCGCGGGCGGCGCCTCCTCGCGACCGAAGAACCGCGTCGAGTACCGAAAGTACAGGATGACGATCAGCGCGACGACCCCGACGGTGAGGAGGGCGACCGGGATCGCGAACAGGTAGAAGCTCCAGCCCCGGACCTCCTCCGGCGTCACCCCGGGCGTCGGCGTCTCCTGGGCCACGGCGGCGGCGGATGCCGAGAGTGTGGACAGCAGCACGGCAAGGAAAGAGAGGAGCCTCGGGGCCAGCATGGCGCGCGGGATTCTAACAAATCGCGCCTTCGAGCCCTCTCCGAACTGCACGCCCGGCGGGGGGAGGCCGGTCCGGATCACCCGGTAGGCCGGGCCACCCGCAAGACCAGGATCGCCAGGTCGTCCCGCAGCTCGTCGAGATCGGAAGGAGGAGCGGCTTCAACCGCGTCCGCGATCTCCTCGGCACTCCGCCCGGCGTGCCGCTTCAGTTCGTCCGCCACCGCCGCCAGATCCACACCGCGGCCCTCGGTCAGCCCGTCCGTGTAGAAGAGGGCGGCGTCGCCGGGCTCCAGCCTGAGAACCTCCTGGCCGATGGTCGGGTCCGGGACCACGCCGAGGAGGGTTCCGCGCGCCTCGGTGATCTTCACGGCTCCGTCCTCCCGAAGGATGAAGGCAGGAGGGTGTCCTCCGGTCGCGAGCGTCACGTCGGCCCCGCCGTCGCGGCGGCGGACCGTGGCGAACGCCATCGTGCAGAACCGGCCCTCGAGCTCCTGCCGCAGGAGCGCCTCATTCAGCACGGAGAGGATCGCCACGGGCTCACGGTGCTCGATCGCTGCGGCGTGCACGGTGTATCGGGCGGCCGCCGTGAGCGCCGCCGCCGAAGCGCCCTTGCCGCACACGTCCCCGATCATCACGGCCCACTCACCGTCGCCGATCGGGAAGACGTCATAGAAGTCTCCGGCGATGTCGTGCATCGCGGGGCGGTAGCGGGTGGCCACCTCCATCCCCGGGATCGCGGGCGTTTCCGGCGGCAGGAGGCTGCGCTGGAGCGTGTCGGCCACGTGTCCCCGCTCCTCGTGCAGCATGGCCTGGTCGACGGCCACCGCCGCCCTGCGACCGAGCTCCTCGGCCAGCTCGAGATCCTGCTGGTCGTACCGGCGCTGAGCGGAGATGAACACGATGGCGCCGAGGGTGCGGCTCCCCGCCCGCAACGGCACCACGATCGCGGACCGGATCCCCAGGCGCCGGAGCCCCTCGAGGTGCTCCTCGTCCGCGGCGCCGGCCGCCAGAGTCTCTTCATCGACCTCGGGGAGGAAGAGCGAGCGTCCGGTGCGGACGACCTCGACGATGGGCTTCGACCGAGCCTCGTGGAACGGATACCGGCGTTGGAGGTCCTCGACGATCGGCGTCATCGCGGGATCGGCGTGCGCGACCTTGATCTGTTGCAGGCCCTCGCGCTCCTGCACGTAGACCAGGCACCAGTCGGCGAGGCGATGCACGGAGAGCTCCGCGACCGAGCGGAGCGTCGTCCGGTAGTCGAGCGACGAGGCCAGGATCGCGCTGGCCTCGCCGAGGAACCGCCTTCCTTCCTCGATCCGCCTCCGCTCGGTGACGTCCTGGAAGATGTTGATGGCGAAACGCACGCGCCCGCGATCGTCCATGACCGGCGAGGCCGAGACGTACGACCATCGCTCCTCCCCCGTCGGCACGATCCGGAACCGCACCAGCTCCCC
>JBQGDK010000132.1:0-3618 GCA_052039025.1 Actinomycetota bacterium | reverse complement strand
GAACATGGCGCCGGTGCTCACGATGATTTTCACGCCTCTGTTCGCGGTGATGCTGACCATCGCCGCGGTGGTCTACGCACTCACCGGACTGGGCGGCGTGTTCGAGCGTGAGCTCCTTACCTTGTTCGACGTGCTGATGGTGGTGGTGCTCGGGCTGGTGCTCTTCGCGATGTCCGCCCGGGACCCCACGCAAGCGCCCGGGTGGATGGACCGGATCCAGCTCGTCGCCGTGGGCAGCGCCCTCGTGCTCGACGTGATGGTGCTCGGCGTGATGGTGGCCCGGATCGGGGAGCTCGGGTTCACCCCGAACCGCGTCGCAGCGCTCGGGCTCAACCTGGTCCTGCTCGTGAACCTGGCCGGGACCGCCTGGCTGTCCGCACGGTTCCTCGCCGGACGAAGCACCTTCCACCGGCTCGAACGCTGGCAGACCACCTACGTGCCCGTCTTCGGGGTCTGGGCGGCCACGGTCGTGTTCATCCTCCCACCGCTCTTCTCCTTCAACTGAGCGCTCGTGGTGCAGGAGGACGGGGCGTTCCTCGTCGTCGTGCACCGGCCTATTCTCGATCGCGTTCCCGTGGCGGGCGCCAGCTAGCGGAGCGCGGGGGGGCGAAGCTCGGCGTCGAGCTTCGAGCCGAGCTCGGCGCCCACGTCGAGGAGCAGATCCATCTCCTCGGCCTCGGTGCGGAAGTTGACGATGCAGGAACGGAGCACGAACCGGCCGTTCAGCACCGCGTTCGAGGGGTACACGCGCCCGTCCATCTGGATCGCGGTCATCAGCCGCTCGTTCAGCTCGTCGAGGTACTCCTCGCGTCCGGGCCCGTCGGGCAGGTCCGTCGGCACGTAGCGGAAGCAGCAGATCGACAGCGTGGTCGGGGCCATCGGCTCGAACTCGGGGCGCTCCTCGACCCGCCGGTGGAGGTACTTCGTCAGCTCGACGTCGTGGGCGATCCGCCGGCCGTAGGCCCTCGTCCCGTGAGCCAGGAGCGACACCCACACCTTCAGCGCCCAGAACGATCGGGAGAACTGGGGACCGAGGTCGAGGGAGTCGAGGCCCGAGCCGGTGGCGTCCTTGTCCTCGTGGACGTACGCGGAGTGCTCGGAGATCGAGAACGAAGCAGGGAGGTCGTCGAGGTCCCGGACCAGCACGCACCCGCCGGAGTGGGGCGTGTACAGCCACTTGTGCGGGTCGAAGGCGATCGAGTCGGCCCGCTCGATCCCCACGTAGAGCGGACGGAGCTCGTCGGCCAGCACGCCGGGTCCTCCGTAGGCCCCGTCGACGTGGAACCAGAGGTCGTGCTCGTCCGCCACCTCGGCCATCTCTTCGAGTGGGTCGATGGCCCCGGTGGCCACCGTGCCGGCCGAGCCGACCACGGCGATCGGTCGGTGCCCCTCGGCCAGGTCCTCTTCGACCGAACGGCGCAGGGCGTCGATCGGGAGGCGGAAGCCGTCGTCGACGGGGAGCGACCGGACCGCGTCGCGGCCGAGCCCCATCATGTCGGCGGCCCGGAGGTTCACGCTGTGGGTCTCCTTCGACGCGTAGATCCGGAGCGGCGGCCCGGCCAGGAGTCCCTCGGAGCGCACGTCCCAGCCGGCCTTGCGGTCGCGGGCCAGCTTCAGCCCGATGTAGCACGCCATGGCGCCGCCGGACACCAGGAGCCCACCCGAGCCCTCGGGCAGCCCGACCCGCCCGGCGAACCATCTCGTGAGGTGCTGCTCGATCTCGGTGGCCGCCGGCGACAGCCGCCAGCCGCCCACGTTCTGGTTCACCGCCGCGGCCAGGAGGTCGGCGGCCGCGCCGGGGATCGTCCCCGCGCCGCTCACGTACGCCATGAACCCCGGGTGGCCCGGGTACATGGAGTGGTCCAGGACCACCCCCCGGAGGTGCTCGACCAGCTCGCCGAGGGGCATCGGGTCCTCGGGGATCTCCAGGGCCACGGCGTCGCGGACCGCGGCGACCCCCTCATAGCGGCTCACCGGGAGGTCGCGCAGCCGCTCCAGCAGCTCCTGCCAGATGTCGAGCGCCGCCTCACCGACCTCACGGGCTCGCTTCGGCTCCCAGTCGAGGTCGCGGACCGGCTCCGGCTTCATGACGGCCCACTCTATCGCGGAGGCGCGTGCTCCCGGGGTGCCCAACGACACCTCGAGAAGGTGACGCCCGTCACAGCGCGTGGGGCCGCTTCGTCCGATGATGTGGCTCGACCTGTACTTCCCCGGCTTCGGGACCCCCAGGCGACCTCCCGGAGCGGGGGGACGGGGTCGATGTCGGCGGGCGGCGCTCGCGGGTGCCGCCCGCCCCCTATTCCACGGGCTCGATGCCGAGCCGGTCCAGGCGCCGCCGGTGCCGCTCGAGCATGTCGAGCAGCAGTCGTTTCTCGCCCTCCTCGCCCTGGAGGAGCATGCGGACCGCGTCAGTCTCGTCGAGGGCCCGACGGGTCTGTGTGAGGGCCTCGCCGATGACCCTCCGGGCGTATGCGGCGATCCGGTCGGCCGCGCCCGGGTCGGCCTCGATCCCCGAGGTGATCTCATCGAGGGCGAAGGCGTCCTGTTCGTCTCGGTCGGCCAGGGTCCGGCGGACCACTTCGGCCGAGACGGGGTCGAGGACCGGGGCCAGCGCGTCGGTGAGGTCCTTCACCAGCGAGTCCCCCACGTACTGAAAGGTCTGGGCCTCGAGCCAGTCCCCGGGGACCGTGCGTTCGAAGAAGTCGCGAAAGAACGGCTCGAACCGGTCGAAGGTCTCAGGCGAGCCGAGCTCGCGGGCGCGGGCCTCCATCAGCGAGGCGTTCTCGCCCTCGCGGGCCGCCACGTGCTGCTGCTGCTTCCGCCGTCCGTCGTCCGGAGCCAGGGCCACGCTCTTCTGGGCCCGCTCGTGGGCGAGGCGCTCGCCCACGGACAGGGCGGCCAGGATGTCGGCCACGGCCTCGCCGGTCACGGCCCGATTCTAGGCGGGCGAACTCCCGAACCGAACCGGGGATTCTGTCAGACCCTCCCGCTACCCTCGTCCCATGGCGGACACGGTCATCGACCTGGCGACCTGGCGGCGTGACCGGGGACGCGTCGACCCGCAGGAGGATCGTCTCCAGCGGGCCGTCGACCGGCTCGACGAGGTCCTGGCGGAGCGCGGCCAGGACCGCCGGCCACCGTGGCTCGTCACCGAGCTGCTCGCCGTGCAGGGGTGCCTCTCGATCGGGCTCACCGAGGAGGCCGCCTGGCGGGTGGAGCGGCTGGTGATGCGGGTCGAGCGCTTCAGCCGTCCCGCCCGTCGGGCCCGCTGACCCCGGACGGCAGAAGGGGGCAGCTACCAAGCGCTCTGCTCTCGCATTGACCGCCCCGACGGCCTAGGCCCCGTGGGGCCCCCGGGCATCAGGACACAGCCTCCCGCGGCAGACCGAGCGTGGGTTCTGCCCCCTTCGGAGGCACCTCTCGGCGCCTCCCCTCGATTCTGTCCCCCTCGGCCCCGGCCCGCAACCCGGGCGGCGTTCAGGCCGGCTCGGTCCGCTGGGCGCGGCTCCGAAGCCACAGCCATGCCAGGACCGCGGCGCCCAGGGCCGCGGCCACGGCGATCGCCGCCGGCGACGGCCGGCCGATCTCGGGGAGCCGCTGCCGGAGCCGAACGGGCCG
>JBQGDK010000131.1:0-6557 GCA_052039025.1 Actinomycetota bacterium | reverse complement strand
CGAGCTCGCCGGGGGCGACGGGGATGACCACCTGGTGGGGGGCCCGGGGGCCGACGACCTGCTGGGGGGTCCCGGTCAGGACGAGCTCGAGGGTGAGGGCGGGGACGACGGGTTGTCCGGGGGCGCCGACGCCGACCTGCTGGACGGGGGCGTCGGCGCAGACCGCCTCGAGGGCGGCGGGGGTGCGGACACCGAGCTCGGTGGGGCCGGCGACGACGCGTTCGACCAGGGCCCCGACCCCAACGGCGGCGACACGCTCGAGGGCGGGACGGGCTTCGACCTGGTGACGTTCGACCTGCGCGATGGGGCCGTGGCGGTGACCGTGGGGCTCGGGGCCGATGACGGCGAGGCCGCCGAGGGGGACGACGTCGGCGCGGACGTCGAGGCCGTGCTGGGTGGCGCCGGCAACGACGACCTCGTCGGGAACGACGAGGACAACGTGCTGCGGGGAGGTCCGGGAGCCGACGACATCGACGGCGGGGAGGGCGACGACGTTGTGGACGGCGACGCCGGGAACGACGACCTCGAGGGTGGAGACGGCCAGGACACCGTCAGCTTCTTCGGCGGTCCGGCCGTGACGGCCGATCTGGCATCGGGCACGGCGACCGGCGACGGGAACGACACGCTGTCCGGTTTCGAGCACCTCGAGGGTGGGGCCCACGGCGACACGCTGTCCGGCGATGGAGGGGGCAATGTGCTGACCGGCCGCGGCGGCCCCGATACCCTCGCCGGCGGCGCCGGGAACGACGACCTCCACGGCGGCGAGGGCGACGACACGCTGGTGGGAGACCCCGGCGATGACCTCATGCGGGGGAACGGGGGCTCCGACACCGCGAGCTTCGCGGGCTCCCCCGGGCCCGTGTCGGTGAACATCGGGGCGGGGACGGCCGCCGGCGAGGGCTCGGACTCGCTTATCGGCGTGGAGAACGCCATCGGCGGCTCCGGATCGGACACCCTGGTCGGGAACGATCAGGGCAACCGGCTCGTGGGCAACGGCGGCAGGGACACGATCCTGGGCTTCGGCGGCGACGACGACCTCCGGGGCTCGGCCGGGGACGACGTGGTGGACGGCGGCTCAGGCGACGACGTGATCGCCGGCGGTGAGGGCCAGGACACGCTCACCGGGGCCAGCGGGTCGGACCGGTTCCTCGAGGGCGAGCAGACCGGCCCGAACGGCGCCGACGCGATCACCGGCGGGCCGGCCTCGGACCTGGTGACCTACGCCGGACGGAAGAACCGGGTCCGGGTCACCGTGGGCGCGGCGGCCGGCGACGGGCAGAAGGGCGAGGGCGACCGCATCGGCGCCGATGTCGAACGGGTCCGCGGGACCACCCGCAAGGACGTCCTGATCGGGAACGGGGCCAAGAACACGCTGCTGGGGGGCGCCGGCGACGACATCCTCAAGGGCAGGGGCGGGCGGGACCGGCTGATCGGAGGAGGCGGCAACGACCGGCTGGATGGTGGGCCGGCTCCCGACACGTGCCGAGGCGGCGCGGGGCGGAACGTGCTGAGGAACTGCGGGAAGAAGAAGCGGTGATCCGCCGATTCGGTCGCCCGCTCCGGATCGGTGCCGTCGTGGCGGTCGTGGCGGCCCTGGCGGCCGGCCCGGGCCCGATGGCGGGAGGACAGACCGAGACACGCCCGAACATCCTGCTGATCCTGACCGACGATCAGCGGCCGGGTGAGACCATGAAGGCCCTGAAGAAGACCAGGCGGTGGCTGGCGCGCACCGGGGTCACGTACGCGAACGCCTTCGTCACCACCCCACTGTGCTGCCCGTCCCGCGGGTCCATCCTCACCGGCCGGTACGCCCACAACCACGATGTCGTGGACAACCAGAAGCCGTACCGGCTCGATCAGGACTCGACGCTCCAGCGATACGTCCACGACTCCGGCTATCTCACGGGCTTCGTCGGGAAGCTCCTGAACGGCTGGGAGCCGACGCGGAACCCGCCGCACTTCGACCGATGGTCGCTGTTCTCCCCGCTGGAGTTCGCCCACGGCTACCGGAACAACCTGTTCAACATCAACGGCCAGATGAAGACCGTGAACACGTACTCGACCGACTACCTGGGCAAGCGGGCCCGCAGCATCCTGCGGTGGTTCGAGGGCCAGGACGAGCGGCCGTGGCTGATGCTCCTGTGGCCGTTCGCGCCGCACGGGCCCTTCGTCCCGGCGAAGAAGTACCAGGACGCGAAGGTGCCCCGCTGGCAGCCGAGTCCCGCGATCCTCGAGTCGGACCGCAGCGACAAGCCCGCGTACCTGCAGACGAAGTTCCGTTCGCTGAAGACCGCCCGGAACATCCGGCGGAACCAGCTCCGGATGCTGATGTCGGTGGACGACATGGTCGAAGCGGTCCGGCAGGAGCTCGGGCGCCTGGGGGAGCGGGAGCGGACCCTGGTCGTGTTCATGTCCGACAACGGCTACGTGTGGGGCGAGCACGGCTGGATCGACAAGCGCCTGCCGTACACGAACGCGATCCAGGTGCCGCTGGTGATCCGGTGGGCCGGCCACCTCCCCGGCGGCGCCGTCGACACGAGGCTGGCGACGAACCTCGACCTGGCGGCCACGCTCTTCGACGCGGCCGGCGTGACGCCGGGGCACCCCCTCGACGGCCGCTCGCTGCTCGATCCGTGGGGCCGCGACCGCCTGTTCCTCGAGTACTGGTTCAACGGCGAGTCGACCATCCCGACGTGGCGCTCGATCCGAACCGGCGCGTACCAATACATCGAGACGTACCAGGAGGGCACGGGGGCGATCGCCTCTCGCGAGTACTACGATCTGCTGAGCGACCCGTTCCAGCTGACGAACCTGCTGGGAGACGGGGACCCGCTCAACGACCCCCCGCCCGACGAGGTGGCGCGGCTCTCCCTGCAGATCGACCGGGACGCCTGGTGCCGGGGGACGACCGGCTCGGAGCCGTGCCCGTGAGGCGAGCGCTCGCGGTCGCGACGGCCCTGGCCGTGTGGGCGCTGATGCTCCCGCAGAGCGCCGGGCCCCCGGCGTCGGCCCAGCAGGGTGGCCGGCCGAACGTGCTCATCGTCCTCACCGACGACCAGCGGATCGAGTCGATGGGCCCGATGCGCAAGACCAGAGCGTGGTTCAAGCGCGGTGGGACCGAGTTCGTGAACGCCTTCGCGACCACCCCCCTGTGCTGCCCCTCCCGGGCCTCGATCCTCACCGGGCGGTACGCGCACAACCACCGGGTCCGGACGAACGCCGACGCCCACGAGCTCGACCCGAAGTCGACGATCCAGCGCTACCTCGGTGACGCCGGCTATCGCACCGGGATCGTCGGCAAGTACCTGAACAGCTGGACCGGCCCGCCCTCCCGGTTCGAGCAGTGGCACACGTTCGAGAACGTCTCGAAGTACAAGGGTGCCCGGTTCAACTCGAACGGTGTGGTGCACAAGGTCAAGAAGTACTCCACGGACTACATCGCCGATCGGGCCAGGGGGCTCCTTCGCCAGTTCGAGCTCACCGACTCCAGGCCGTGGTTCCTGGTCGTGAGCACCTGGGCGCCCCACACGCCGGCCCAGGCGGCCAAGCGCCACCGGAACAGCAAGGTCGGCCGGTGGGAGGGCAACCCCGCGGTGTTCGAGGCCGACCGCACCGACAAGCCGGCCTACGTTCAGGCCCGGGGCGCCGGGTTCAAGGGAGGTCAGCGGCTCCGGGAGCGCCAGCTCCGGACGCTGAAGGCCGTCGACGAGCTGGTCGAGCGCCTGTTCGGGACGATGACCTCGCTGGCCGAGTCCGACCAGACGCTGGCGTTCTTCCTCTCCGACAACGGGATCATGTGGGCCGAGCACGGCATGAAGTCGAAGACGACGCCGTACACGCCGGCGGTGAAGGTGCCCTTCTTCGTCCGCTGGCCGGGCAGGATCTCCCAGAAGGTGGCCGATCCGAGGATCGCGGCCACGATCGATATCGCCCCCACGATCCTGGAGGCCGCCGGCATCACCCCGGACCCGGAATTCCCGCTGGATGGCCGGTCCCTCCTCGATCCGCCCAGCAGGGACCGCCTGCTCCTCGAGCTGACCGGAGGCAACAACCAGATCGACGCGCCGACGTGGGCCTCGACGCTGACGGCCGACTACCAGTACATCGAGTACTACGACGACGTCTCGGGCGCCGTGACGTTCCGCGAGTACTACGACATGGTGAACGACCCGTACCAGCTCGAGAACCTCCTGGCCGACGCCGACCCGGCGAACGACCCCCCGGTCGACGAGCAGTCGAGGCTGCGGCTCCAGCTGGCCAGGGACCGAGGGTGCGTGGGCACCGAGGGCCCGGAGGCCTGCCCGTAGGCCCGGACCGCTCGCGGGGGTACCCTGAGCGGCGTGACCGACGATCGTCGGAGCACCGACGCCGGCATCGAGGTCCGGGCCCTGTACGGCCCCGAGGACCTCCGGGGGTTCGACCCCGAGCGTGATCTCGGGGTGCCGGGGGAGGCGCCGTTCACCCGCGGGGTGTACCCGTCGATGTACCGGGGCCGGCTGTGGACGATGCGCCAGTACGCCGGCATGGGGTCCGCGGAGGAGACGAACCGCCGGTTCCGGTACCTCCTCGACCACGGCCAGACCGGCCTCTCGGTGGCCTTCGACCTCCCCACTCAGATGGGGTTCGATTCGGATCACCCCCGGGCCGAGGGTGAGGTCGGCCGCACCGGCGTGGCCATCGACTCGGTCGAGGACATGGCCCGGCTGCTCGACGGCATCCCGCTCGACCAGGTGACGACCTCGATGACGATCAACGCGACCGCGGCGATCCTCCTGCTCCTCTACGAGGTGGTGGCCGAGGAGCAGGGCGTGACACCGGGTCGCCTCGGGGGGACGGTCCAGAACGACATCCTGAAGGAGTACGCCGCCAGGGGGACGTACATCTACCCGCCGGGACCCTCGATGCGCCTGGTCACCGACCTGTTCGCCTATTGCCGCGAGCACATCCCCCGGTGGAACACGATCTCGATCTCCGGCTACCACATGCGGGAGGCCGGCGCCACGGCCGTCCAGGAGGTCGCGTTCACGCTGGCCAACGCGATCGCCTACGTCCGGGCGGCCATCGACGCCGGGCTGGAGGTCGACGCCTTCGGGCCACGGCTGTCGTTCTTCTTCGCCTGCCACATGGACTTCTTCGAGGAGGTGGCGAAGTTCCGGGCGGCTCGCCGGATGTGGTCCCGGATCATGACCGAGGACTTCGGGGCGACCGACCCGCGCTCGGCGATGCTCCGGTTCCACACGCAGACCGGGGGCGCCACCCTGACCGCTCAGCAGCCCGAGAACAACATCGTTCGGACGGCGCTGGAGGCCCTGGCCGCCGTCCTCGGCGGGACCCAGTCCCTGCACACGAACTCGTTCGACGAGGCCCTTTCGCTCCCCACGGAGCGGGCCGCCAAGATCGCCCTGCGGACCCAGCAGGTGATCGCGTACGAGTCCGGCGTCGTCAACACCGTTGACCCGCTCGGCGGCTCCTACCTCGTCGAGGCGATGACGGGGGAGATCGAGGCCCACGCCGGCGAGTATCTGGACCGGATCGAAGACATGGGCGGCGCCGTGGCGGCCATCGAGGCCGGGTGGATCCAGGACGAGATCCACGAGGCCGCCTTCCGGATCCAGCGGGGGGTCGAGTCCGGGGACCGTGTCGTGGTCGGGGTGAACCGATTCGTGGAGGACCGGGAGGAGCCCGTGGAGCTTCACCGGCTGGACGAGGCGGTCGTCCGGGCCCAGGTGGAGCGGGTCCGGGCCCTCCGGGAGCGGCGCGACGGCGGGGCGGTGGACCGGGCCCTGAAGGAGGTCGAGGAGGCGGCCCGGGGGACCGACAACCTCCTGTACCCGATGCGCCAGGCCCTCCGGGCCCGGGCCACGCTCGGGGAGGTCTCCGACGCACTCCGCCGGGCCTTCGGCGAGTATCGGCCGGAGCGATGAACCGGGCCGCGGTGGCGGCCGGCTCGGCGCTGGCGCTGGTCGCCGTGCCCGTCCCCGCCGAGGGGGCCTCGCCCGTGACCCGGGCGGCGTGCTCGATGCCGCGGGCCTTCCTGGAGCGCACCGTCAGGGGGGTCTACCCGGGCCGGAGCGGCGAGGTCCAGATCGTTACCCCCCAGCCCCATTTCGTCGGTCCCGGCTATCCCCACAGCGGGCCGTGGCCGTACCTCCAGCGCGTCCCCCTGCTCCTGTACGGGCCGGGGCACGTGCGCGCCGGCATGACCGCGGGACGTCCGGTCACGGTGGCCGCGCTGGCGCCGACCGTGGCGGAGCTCATCGGCTTCGATCTCCCGGGGGGCGCCGAGGGACCGCTGTCCGAGGCCCTGCTGCCGCCCGAGGAGCGGCCGTCGCCCCCCCGGCTCGTCGTGACCGTGGTGTGGGACGGCGGCGGGCGGATCGTCCTCCGGACGTGGCCGAAGGCGTGGCCGAACCTGAAGGCCCTGATCGCCGAGGGGGCGTGGTACGGCCGGGCCACCGTCGGGTCGTCGCCCTCGGTGACCCCGGCCGTCCACGCCACGATCGGGACCGGGGTCTTCCCCGAGGACCATGGGCTCACCGACCAGACGATCCGGATCA
>JBQGDK010000130.1:0-4381 GCA_052039025.1 Actinomycetota bacterium | reverse complement strand
CTGCTGAAGCGCCGCGGGGACCGGGAGCTCGGCGCGTCGCCGTGGGCCGCCCGGATCTCCACCGACCCGGTGTTCGCCCGGCTCTACGTCGGCGAGATCTTCGTGGCCCGGCTGGCCACGACCGCCGGCCACGCGTTCCGGGTCGACGTGGCCCGGGGCCCCGGCGATCCGTCCGAGGTCCTGGCCCGCCTGGCCGGCTGCTCGGACGACGCCGCCTTCGTGGGGTACCCCTACCCGCTCGCCCGGGCGCACCGCGCCGCCCGGGTCTCCGGCTACGCCGTGGCCGATCTCCGGCGGGCCTTCCGGGCCGCGCTGTCCGGGGCCGGGATGAGCGAGGACGATGTCGAGGCGCTGTTCCAGGACTTCCACGAGGTGCTGAACCGGTCGTGAGCGAGGAGTACAAGGGGCGGATCTTCGGCAAGAGCGTCCTCGACGCCAGGTTCCGCTCGTTCCACGGGACCGATCTCTTCCTGGGCGAGCTGCTGGTGGCCGAGGACGCCGAACGCGGCCGCCGTCACCTCTTCCGGGTGATCGACGTCACGTACGGGTCGGACTCGACCGACCCGAACTGGGCAGAGCGGGCCGCCGGCGCGTACATGGCCGGGGACGTCACCGACACGCCGTACTCGATCCACGACCCGGAACAGCGCCTGTACAAGGTGGCCGAGTGCGCCCCGCTCGGCTACGTGGACGCCGCCGGCGAGTTCCGCAAGCCGAAGTCGCTCCCGACGCAGTTCGCCCGGGTGACCGGGCCCACCGCCGAGGACTTCGCCTTCCTGCGCGGGCGGATGGGCGATCTCCCGGTCGGGCTCCTCCGGAGCGGCGAGGACACGATCGACCTCGAGGTGGGGATCCGCGGGGGCACGCTCACCTCGCACGTGGGGGTCTTCGCCACCACCGGTATGGGCAAGTCGAACCTGATGAAGGTGCTGGCCGGAACGATCCTCGAAGCGAAGGGCCGGTACGCGCTGCTGCTGTTCGACCCGCACGGCGAGTACCTGGACGGCGGCGGTGGGACCCGGCGGGGGCTCCGGGACCACCCGTGGGCCGCCGAGCGCCTGAAGGTGTACGCCACCCGCCCGGGCCTGGGGGCCCAGGCCACGGCGCTCCGGATCACGCTCGGCGAGATCACGCTCGGCGACCTCCAGACCGCGTACGACTGGAGCCCGGCCCAGATCGACGCGATCCATCGTCTGTCGCGGCTCCATCGGGACGACTGGATGCCGGCCGTGGCCGACGAGGCCGAGGATCCCGAGGAGCTGGCGAGACAGACCGGCGCGGCCACCTCCACGATCCAGGTGATCCGGCGCCGGGCCCAGCGGATCCTGGAGCTGCCGTGCATCAGCCGGGACACCTCCCAGGCCTCCCTGTCCGAGCGGATCGTGGCCGAGCTCGCCGACGGGTATTCCGTCCTGGTCGAGACCTCGGGGCTGTCGGACGTCGAGGAGGTTCTGGTTGCTTCGGTGATCACCCGGCGGCTGCTCGACGCGAACGCCAAGGCGTACCTGGAGGACCGGGTGCGGTTCGCCACGCTGCCGCCCACGATCGTGGCGCTCGAGGAGGCCCAGCGGGTGCTCTCTCGGGCCAAGCGCTCGGACGAGAACGTGTTCCCACGGACCGCCCGCGAGGGCCGCAAGTTCAAGGTCGGGCTGTGCGCGGTCAGCCAGCAGCCCAAGCTCCTCGACGATGAGCTGCTGTCGCAGTTCAACACGTTCTTCATCCTCGGTCTGGCCGACGAGAAGGACCGCAACATCCTGCGCGGCTCGTCGAAGCAGGACATCAAGGACCTGGGGCCGGAGATCCAGACGCTGATGCCGGGCGAGGCCATCGTCACCACGCTCGAGTCTCCCTTCGCCCTTCCCGCCCGCGTGTACCTGTACGAGGAGTACCTCAAATCGGTACCGGGTCCCGCCCCCCTCCCCGCCCGGCCCGCGGATGCGGCCAGGGGGTTCGCGGAGTAGTGGCCCGGCTGGTCGCCCTCGGCGACGCCCACCTCGGCCGGACGCACCTGGCCCACCTGCGGGACGACCAGGGCCGGAACGTGCGCGAGGAGGACTTCCTCCGGTCGTTCGACTGGGCCGTCGATCGCTCCATCGAGCTCGAGCCCGACGGGTTCCTGTGGCTCGGCGACGTGTTCGACCACGCCCGGCCCTCGTACCGGGTCTTCACCCGTGTGGCGATCGGGCTGAAACGGCTCCAGGACGCCGGGCTCCGGGGCGTGGCGATCTCGGGGAACCACGACACGCCCAGGCTCCGGGGCACGGGCTCGCCGTACGCGGCGCTCGAGGAGTTCTTCCCGAACGTGACGTTCGCCTGGGCGATGCGAGCGGTGGTCGACGAGGTGGCCGGGGTCCGGGTGCACGCGGTCCCCCAGACCCTGTCCGAGCCCGACCTGCGGGAGGAGCTCGACCGGACCGCGGCCGAGGTCAGCACCGACGCCACCAGCGTGCTCCTCGCCCATGTGGCGCTGACCTCGCTCCCCGCCCGCCAGTACCGCGACATCAACGAGCTCGAGGTCGAGGAGGGCGCGTTCGACCGCCGGTTCGACCACGTCCTCCTGGGCCATTACCACGTGTTCCAGAAGGTGTCGAAGCGCACCTGGTACGCGGGCGCCACCGACTCCTTCTGGTTCGCGGACCGGCCGAAGGGCGCGGGGCCGAAGGGGCTGATCGTCCTCGACACGGAGACCGGTGCGGTCGAGCACCTCGCCAACCCCCGCGAACGGCCGCTGGAGACGTACGCCGTCGACGCCGCCGGGATGGGGCCGGGCGAGCTCGTCGACGCCGTCGGTCGCGCCGCCCGGGGATGCCCCGACGGGGCCATCGCCCGGGTGTTCCTGACCGAGGTCGATCCCGCCGCGTTCCGCCAGGTCTCACCGGACGAGTGGCGCGAGCCCGTGCCGAACGCGCTCCACGTCCAGGTCGAGCCGGACCACGCCCCCGGCGCCCTCCCGGTCCAGGCCGGGCCCACGATCGGTCGGCTCGAGGCCGAGTGGGACGGCTACGTCGAGGGCCAGGACCTCGCCGGGCTCGACCGCGATCGGGTTCGCGACACCGGCCGCCGCCTGCTCGAGGCCGCCCAGGCGGAGGGACCGTGAGGATCCTCGAGCTGTCGCTCCGCAACTACCGGGTGTTCGAGGAGGTCGACCTGGAGCTCCCGGCCCGGGTGATCGGGATCTTCGGGCCGAACGGCGCGGGGAAATCGACGCTGGTCGAGGCGATCGGGTTCGCCTGCTTCGGGATGTCCCGCACGAACCGCGACCAGATCCGCAGCGACGGCGTCCTCACCGACTGCGTGGTGCGGCTCGTGTTCGAGCACGGCGGCAGCGAGTACGAGGTTCGGCGGACGATCCGCGGGCGTGGCCACCAGACCGAGGCCGAGCTGTTCGTGGGGGACCGACAGCTCGCCGCCGGCGTCACCGAGGTGGGGGCGGCGATCCAGGGGCTCTTCGGCATGGACGTCCACGTGTTTCGCGCCTCGGTGTTCGCCGAGCAGAAGCAGCTCGACGCGTTCAGCGACGTCACGAGGTCCAAGCGTCGGGAGATGGTGCTGCGCCTGCTGGGGATCCGGCCCGTGGACGAGGCCAGGACGGCGGCGCGGAAGGAGGCCCGAGACGCCCGGACGGCCGCCGAGCGACTGGTCGGCACGCTCCCCGACACCGCCGAGCTCGAGTCCGCTCTGGCCGCGGCGGGGACCGCGGCCCAGGAGGCGGCCGGGCGCGCCGCCGAGGCCGCCGCGGTCCTGCGCGAGGCGGCGACCCGAGCGACCGAGGCCGAAGCGGCCTTCCTGGCCTCGGACGAGCTGCGACAGCGGGTTGAACGCCTGGCGGTGGAGCGGCGAGGGCTGGAGCGAGAGCGGCACACGCTGGAGGAGCGCACGTCGGCGCTCCGGGAGCGGATCGCCTCGATCGCCTCGGCCGTGGAGGCCCTTCCGGCGATGGAGGGCGAGGTCGCCGAGCTCGCCGACGCCCGGGACCGGCTGAGGGCGGGCGAGCGGGCCTCCGAGATCGCCGCGGATCTCGCCGGGGCCCAGGCGGAGCTGGCCGGCGTCCCCGAGGCGGATCCGGCCTCGGCCCTGGCCAGGCTGGAGGCGGCCCGGGAAGAGGTCCTGACGGCCGAGCGCGCGAACACGAAGGCCGAGTCCGTACAGGAGCACGCCGCGGAGGCCCTGGCCTCCGCTTCGGCCGCCCTCGAGCGCGCGGCCGAGGCCGATCCCTCACAGCCCTGCCCGACCTGCGGTCGAAAGCTCGGCGAGGACTTCCGCGGGTACGTGGCGCACTGCCGGGAGGCCGTCGTTCAGGCGAAGCGGGTCGCCGCGGGAGCGGCCAAGGCGGCCAAGGACGCCGAAGCGGCGGTGAGGACGGCCAGGAAGCGGGAAGCCG
>JBQGDK010000129.1:0-3088 GCA_052039025.1 Actinomycetota bacterium | reverse complement strand
GTGAACGAGCGACCGTTGCGGCCGCGGGACCACGATCCGGCGATCCCGCCGCACCTCGACCGGGCCGTCATGCGGGCCCTGGAGAAGGACCCGGATGACCGGTTCCCGACGGCCGAGGCGTTCCGGACCGCCATCGCCGGCGGCCCTCCGGCCGAGGTGGCCGTTCCGATCGCGGCCCGGGACACCGACCTCCTCCCGGCGACGGGCCCCGCCGAGCCGACCGCCCCAGCCGGCCGCCGCACACCGGTGTGGGTCCCGGTGGCCCTGCTGGCCGCCGCGGTTCTGGCCGGGATCGGTGTGATCGCGGCGGGAGAGCCCAACCGGGAGGAACGGCCGGCGGCCGCCGGTGAGGAGGGGTCCCCGGCCGAGGGATAGCCCCCGCCGCCCGCGTCGGTGGGGGCGGCCCTGGGGGCGCTCCAGGACATCGTGATCGAGGCCGTGGAGGGCGAACAGCTCAGCCAGGAGACGGGCGCCAAGATCTCGGAGGAGGCCGCGAGGGCGTTCGACGAGTACTCGAAGGGGGACCTCGACAAGGCGCTGGAGCGCCTCGGCACCGCTCACGAGGAGGTCGACGAGGCGGCGTCGGGGGACGGGGGGTCGTTCGCCTCACCCGAGGCCGCCGCCGCCCTGCACGCGGCCATCGACGGCGTGGCCGCCGCGATGGAGGCCTCGCCGCCGCCCGCACCCGAGGACGACGATGGGAAGGGGAAAGGACGGGGGAACGGAGAGGGCTTCGTCCCCCCGGGCCTAGAGAAGAAGGGCGAAGAGCGAGGTCCGGGGGACGATTGACGCTCGCCGGCGAGGCCCAGCCGATAGCATTGCCCGCGATGGGGAGCCGCCGGTGAGCGACGAACGTCCGAAGAGGGTCCTGGCGGGGCGCTACGAGATCGACGCCATGTTGGGGCAAGGTGGCATGGCCAGGGTCTTCAAAGGGGCGGACCGCGTCCTCGACCGCACGGTAGCCATCAAGGTGCTATCCCCGCAATTCGCCGACGACGACTCGTTCGTGGCCCGGTTCCGCCGCGAGGCCCAGGCCGCCGCAGCCCTCAACCATCCGAACATCGTCGGCGTGTACGACACCGGCGACCAGGGCGACGTCCACTTCATCGTGATGGAGTACATCGAGGGGCGCACGCTGCGCGACGTGCTTCGGGCGGACGGGCCGCTCCTGCCCGAGCGGGCCGCAGAGATCGGCGAGGCCGTGTCCCGGGCGCTGTCCTCGGCACACCAGGCCGGCCTGGTGCACCGCGACATCAAGCCCGGCAACATCATGCTCACGCGTGAGGGCGAGGTGAAGGTGATGGACTTCGGGATCGCCCGGACCTCGACCGGCGACACGCTGACCCAGACGGCGGCGGTGCTCGGGACGGCGTCGTACCTCTCCCCCGAACAGGCCCAGGGCCATACGGTCGACGCGCGCTCGGACATCTACTCGCTCGGATGCGTGCTGTACGAGATGCTCACCGGCCAAGCCCCCTTCCCGGGGGACTCCCCCGTCGCCATCGCCTACAAGCACGTCCGGGAGGACGCGGTGCCGCCGAGCCGGCTCAACCCGGACGTGACCGGGTCGCTCGACGCCGTGGTGCTCAAGTGCATGGCCAAGAACCCGGCCAACCGGTACGAGACCGCGGAGGAGCTCCGGGCCGACCTCGAGCGTGCCCGCCGAGGCCTCCCGATCATGGCCACCCCGCTGATGCCCGGCGAGGCCACCGAAGTCGTCACGGGCCCGGTGGGCTCCGGCCAGACCGCGGTGATGACCGGCGTGCCTCCCGATGAGCAGGAGCGACGGCGCCGGCCGTGGCTGGTTGCCCTCGGTGTGATCGTGGCGCTGGCCGCCCTCGGGCTGGCCGCCTTCTTCCTGGTTCGGGCGCTCCTGCCGCCCCCCACGGAGCTCGTCAGGGTCCCCGAAGTGGTTGGCTTGCCCGAGGACGAGGCCGTGGAGCTGCTCGAGGGTGCCGGCTTCCAGGTTCCGGAGCCGGAGCAGGAGTTCGACCCGGAGGTCAGGCGCGGCCTGGTGATCTCCCAGGACCCGCCGGCCGACGAGCGGGTCGAGGAGGGGGCCGAGGTGACGCTGGTCGTCTCCCGGGGCCCACCCCCCGAGGCCGTCCCCAACGTGGTCGGCCTGCCCGAGGAGGAGGCCGTCGAGACGCTCGAGGCCGCCGGCTTCGAGGTCGGCCAGATCACGCCGCGGGAGAGCGACGAGGACGAGGGGATCGTCCTCGAGCAGGACCCGGAGGGCGACGAGGAGGCCCGCCCGGGCACCGCGGTGAACCTGGTGGTGTCCTCGGGCCCGGCCACCGTGGCCGTTCCCGAAGTGCTCTGTCAGGACCTCGGCTCGGCCCAGCAGGAGGTCGAGGATGCGGGGTTCGACTTCGTGGTCACCGGGACCAGGTTCTCGGACGAGTGCCCGCCGGGGACCGTCGCGGAGCAGAACCCCGCGCCGGGCACCGAGGCCCAGCCCGGGTCGAACGTTCGGGTCAAGGAGTCGACCGGTCCCTCGCCCGAGCCGACCATCACGGTAACGGTCACTCCTTAGGACAAGCCGGACCGCGTCGTCCCGCCGGAGTAGCATCCCCCTCAGATGTGGTTCGCCCCCGATGAGCTCACCGAGGAGGAGCGCGAACTCCTCCGGCCGTACGTCACGAACCTCGACGGGCCGGTCTTCGCGCTGGTGAACCTCCCCGAGGTGACGAAGGGCGCGCTGTTCGCGCGGTACTCGCGCTCGCCGAAGTCGCTCCGGCGGCTGTTCCTCGACGAGTTCGCCGAGCACGCGGAGGCCGGCGCCGGCGGCTGGGAGGTGGGCGCGGAGCGGGCCGAGGAGCTGTACGGCCGGGTGTTCTACGAGTACGGCGACGACTCCGTGGCCCAGCTCGGCGGTGTCCACCTGGCCTGCGAGCAGTCGAGCCAGCTGCTGGCGAAGGTCCTGGAGCGCGGACGGCTCGCCGCCTACCTCGAGCAGTCCACGCGGTACGTGCCCTACGACGATCGCCCCGGGGGCCGGTGGCGCTACCTGGTCCCCCCCGAGGTGGAGGCGGCCGGCCTGTCAGCACGTTACCGGGAGACGCTCGACCGCGCCTTCGAGACCTAC
>JBQGDK010000128.1:0-3739 GCA_052039025.1 Actinomycetota bacterium | reverse complement strand
GCGGTCGGGCGCGACAGCTGGAAGGCTCGGCACATCGCTGCGAGCGGCCGGGTCTCGGTGACCGTGCCGGTGCGCCGCGGCGGCCTGTTGTCGCTCATGGCCCCGATCCCGCCCGCCACGATCACCTTCCACGGGACCGCGGTCGTTCATCCGGCCGCCTCCCTGGAGGCTCGCCCGCTCCTGGAGGAGCTGGCTTCCCTCCTGCCCGAGGAGCGGCGGGGGACCGCCTGTGTCATCGAGATCCTCCCGGAGGGGACGTTCCTCACCTACGGGATCGGGGTGTCGTTGTCGGGGATGCGCGACCCGGTGGCCGCCCGCGGGCGCGCGCCGGTGCGACCGGGGGGTGTCGGATGACCGCGACGAGGATCGTGTACGTCCACGCGTCGAAGTTCGGCAACGGGGCGACGTGCGCGGATGAGTTCCGGCAGCGCATGGCCGCGAGGGACATCGACGTGGAGGTCCACCACGTCGGGAAGGTGAAGCCGAAGGCGCTGCCGCCGGCGGACCTGTACGTGTTCAGCTCGCCCGGACGCTTCGGGAAGCCGATCGGGAGCATGCGGAAGTTCCTGAAGAAGCTCGAGCTTCCCGCGGCCACGAGGTACGCGCTCCTGGTGACCGAGCTGAGGCCCGAGCCCCACGGGACGACCGAGCAGACAGCGACCGAAGAGGGCCCGTGCCAGCAGGTCACCCCGATCATGAACGAGCTCCTGGGGTCCAAGGGCCTGGTGGGGGTCGGCGAGGAGAAGGTTTACGTCCGGGGGATCAAGGGGCCCCTCGAGGATGGATGGCGGGAGAAGGTGGAGGCGTTCGCCGCCCGGCTCGAACCGGTGCTCACGGCCGCCCCGGACCACGCGGTGGCCGTTCGGACGAACGCATGACCGCGGGGTCGATCACCGGGGCGACGATCCGTCCGACCCTTGACCTCGGGGGGCAGGTGGCCGACGTTCTCGATCGCTGGCCTGTGGCCGGTCTCGGCGTGGCGGTGGTGCGCGACGGGTCCCTGGAGTCGTTCCTCGGGCACGGGTTCGCGGACGTCCGGGCGAGGGTGCCGGTTACCGAGGACACCGTGTTCCGGATCGGCTCGATCACCAAGACCTTCACCGCGATCGCCGTGATGCAGCTGTGGGAGCGGGGAGTCCTCGACCTCGACGCCCCCGTCGACGAATACCTGCGCACCTTCCGGCTCATCCCGGGGGAGGCCGGGTTCCGGCCGGTCACGTCGCGACACCTCCTGACCCACACCGGCGGGATCGGATACTTGCGGCGGCTCTCCGACCTCCTGCGCCCGGGGATCGGGTCGGGCGATCGAGCGGGGCGGTCGGTACCTCCCATCGCCGACTACTACCGCGCCGGCCTTCCGATCGAGGTCGAACCCGGGACGAAATGGGTGTACAGCAACCACGGATTCGCCGTACTCGGCCAGATCGTCGAGGAGGTGAGCGGGGAGCCGATCGATCGCTACCTCCGCGACCATGTCTTCGATCCGCTGGGGATGGAGCACACGGATCTGGTCCGGTCCGATCGGGTCCGGTCCAGGCTGGCCACCGGGTACGTGCTCCGTTCCCGCGGGCTCCGCCCGGTCCTCGACCGAGACGTGCCCACGCCGAGCGCTGGAGGGATGTACTCGACGGTGACGGACATGGGCCGGTACCTGGTCGCGCTCCTCGGCGGTGGGAGCAACGAGCACGGCTCGGTGCTGAAGCCCGAGACCCTGGCGGCCATGTTCGAGCCGCACTACCGGCCCGATCCCAGGGTGCCGGGCATGGGGCTGGGGTTCATGCTTGGCGAGGAGGGCGGTCGTCGCACCGTCGTGCACGGCGGAGTCTTGTCCGGCTTTCTCTCGGACATGGGGCTTGCTCCCGACGGCGGCGTCGGCGTGATCGTCCTCAGCAACACGGGGGGCCTCGACGGAGCGGGGGCGCCGGCCCTGCTCGAGGCAGCGGTCCTCCGTCGCCTCCTCGGGCTTTCCGACACGGCGGTTCCCACCGGGATCCCCGCGCACCCGGAGGTCTGGGGAGAGCTCTGCGGGTGGTACGGCTTCTACCCGGGACCCGTGACGAACCTGTTCATGCGGGCGGTCTTCGGCGCAGGGATCGAGGTCGTGGTCCGTCGAGGCCACCTGATCCTTCGGCCCCTGACTCCGCTCCCGGCGATGCGGCAGGCGATCCCTCTGTACCCCGACGATGAGAACGACCCCTACGTCTTCCGGATCGATCTCTCCGACTCCGGAAGGGTCGCCACGCTCCCCGTGGTGTTCGGCCCCGAGGTCGGAGTCCGGCGCCTCGTGGTAGGGGTGGACGTATTCAGGAGGCGGCCCGACGCCCTGAACCCGGCGCGGTGGGTGAAGGGAGCGCTCGTCGCCGGTGCCGCGGGATTGGCGGGTCGCAATGTCGCTCGAGCCGGGCGCCGTTCCCCGTAGGGCTCGCAGGGTCGGCGGGCGCCGGCCTCGCGATCGCTCCCGGGCGGGGCGGAGGAGCGGAGCGGGTCAGCGCCTCAGCCGGCGGCGGCGGGCCGTCATGAGCACGGTCACGCCGCTACCGATGATGGCGGCGATGTTGATAGCCAGATGCGCCGCTGCCCCCGCTGCTTCTCTCCAGTTGCCGTAGGCCCCGGCCACGCCGACGTTCGCAGCCGCCGGGATCGTGGTGATCGAGATCAGGACGCCGATGAGCGCCCCCGACTTGGCGGCGACGAGCGCGATCATGCCGACCGCGCCGGCCAACAGCGCCACGATCACGGCGTACCAGTTCGGCTGCGAGATGAAAAGCGTGAGTTCCCGCTCCGAGGGGCTCAACACCGCGGGCGCGATGCCGCTCGCGATCAGGACCAGCGTCAGGACGGCGGCCGCCGCGATCGCCAGCGGGAACCCGACCACCAGGGCCAGCAGAGAGCGTGCCGCGAGCCTCGACCGGCCCTCCACCAGTGCGACGCAGACCCCCGCCAACGGCCCGTATTCGGGCCCCACCACCATCGCCCCGATGATCAGGACGATCGAATCGGTGATGATGCCGATGGCGCCGATCATGGTGGCGATCGTGATCAGAAGGATGAAGGAGATCGAGAGTTCGGCGCTCTCGGAGACCTTCCCTTCCACTTCCTCCCAGACGACGGCATCGGCCGGCGACCCTGGAGCCGCCCGTTCGGCGTCCTGGGCGGCCAGGGAGATCGACGCGTCGACCTCTTCCACGGCGATCGAACCGCGGTGCTCGAGGCCCAGATCGCGGAGCTCCCGGAGCAGGGTGCTGCCCTCCTCCTTCGCCACGTCGCAGGACACGAGATCGCCCGCCGGCCTGGACGCCGCGCCCGGGAGGTGCCAGAGGTTCGTGACCTCGGGCGCCCTCTCGAGCACGTCGAGCACGGCCGGGGTGAGGTCGGAGGGAACGATCAGCCGGAGGTGGAGCACATGACCATCCTACGGACAGGGCCCCGCGGATCTCACCGGATGATGCGGTAGGTGATGTGCGTGGCGAACGGTGACTGGAGCAGGCCGACGTGCTCGAGGGTGACCGCCTCGTCGAAGCCCTCGAACAGCCGTTTCCCCCACCGAGCACGACCGGGGCGATCGAGATCGCCAGCTCCTCCACCAGGCCCGCGCGGAGGGCCTGGCGGATCGTGTCCGCCCCGCCCATGACGAAGACGAGCTTCTCTCCCGCGGCGTCGCGGGCCCGCGCAACGGCCTCATCCAGCCCGTCCACGAACGTGAACCCCGCGTCGGGCGGCTCGTCCGCCGTGCGGTGCG
>JBQGDK010000127.1:0-10622 GCA_052039025.1 Actinomycetota bacterium | reverse complement strand
GCCGAGCCGGCCACGAGCGCTCCGAGGACCGACACCGCAGCGATGAGACGACGGATCGGACGGTCTCCCATGCCTCCCCCCCTCACGGTTCGGGAGGAGGATAGCGAGGCCGCGGGCCACGCGCGAGGGCCTGCTGGTACCATGTCTGCCTCATGTGCGGGATCGTGGGCTACGTCGGTCCCGACGAGGCGCTCCCGATCATCCTCGAGGGGCTCCATCGTCTCGAATACCGGGGCTACGACTCGGCGGGCGTCGCCGTGCTCGACGACGAGCTCACCGTGGTGAAGAAGGCCGGGAAGCTCGAGGCCCTGGAGAAGGAGCTCGCGGAACGGGGCACCCCCGACGGCAAGGTCGGGATGGGCCACACTCGGTGGGCCACCCACGGCCCGCCCACCGATGTCAACGCGCACCCGCACCTCGACTGCCGGCGACGGATCGCCGTCATCCACAACGGGATCATCGAGAACTTCCACGAGCTTCGGGAGCGGCTCGAGCTGGACGGCCACGAGCTCCGCTCCCAGACCGACACCGAGGTCGTCGCTCACCTCGTCGAGGACGCCGTACGGGGCGGCGCCGATCTCCCGTCTGCCGTGCGGGCCGCCGTGGCCAAGCTCGAGGGCGCCTACGCGCTCGTGGTGCTCTCCGCCGACGAGCCCGATCTGATCGTCGGCGCGCGGGTCTCCTCGCCCATGGTCGTGGGGCTGGGGAACGGGGAGAGCCTCCTGGCCTCCGACGCGCCGGCGCTGCTCCCCCGGACCCGTCGCATCGTGCCGCTGTCCGACGGCCAGGTGGCCGAGCTGCGAGCCGACCGCGTGCGGATCACCGACCTCGGGGGCGTCGAGGCCGAGGTCCGCCCCCTCGACGTGGACTGGGACCTCAGCCGGGCCGAGAAGGGCGGCTTCGAGGACTTCATGCTGAAGGAGATCCACGAGCAGCCCCAGGCGATCCGGGACACGATCCGGGGACGGACCCGGGGCGGGGTTCACCGGCTCGACGAGCTCCGGATGAGCGAGGACGCCATCCGGGCGGTGAACAAGGTGTTCGTGGTGGCGTGCGGAACCGCCTATCACGCCGGTCTCGTGGCGAAGTACGCGATCGAGCACTGGACCCGCCTGCCGGTGGAGATCGAGATCGCCAGCGAGTTCCGCTACCGCGACCCGGTCCTCGACCGGAACACGCTGACGCTGGCCGTGTCCCAGTCCGGCGAGACGATCGACACGCTCGAGGCCCTCCGTCACGCCAAGGACCAGGGCTCCTGGGGGGTCGCGATCACGAACACCGTGGGCTCGTCGATCGCCCGCGAGGCCGACGCGGCGATGTACACGCACGCGGGCCCGGAGGTCGGGGTGGCCGCGACGAAGACGTTCGTCACGCAGATGGTGGCCCTCGACCTGCTGGCCCTCTACCTGGCCCAGGTCCGCGGCGCGATGTTCCCCGACGAGATCGGGGCGATCGTCGATCGCATGCTCGAGCTGCCCTCGCAGGTCCGGCGGACGCTCGAGCTCAACCGGCAGATCACCGAGCTCGCCGAGCGGTACCACACCGCTCGCGACTTCCTGTTCATCGGCCGGCACACCGGGTACCCGGCCGCCCTGGAGGGCGCGCTCAAGCTGAAGGAGATCTCCTACATCCACGCCGAGGGCTATCCGGCCGGCGAGCTGAAGCACGGCCCCATCGCGCTCGTCGAGCCCGGCCTGCCGGTGGTGGCGATCGCCACGAAGTGCCACGTCTACCCGAAGGTGGTCTCGAACATCCAGGAGGTGAAGGCCCGGGGGGCCGACGTGATCGCCGTGGTCACCGAGGGGGACACCGAGATCCCCCGCTTCGCCGACCACGTCCTCGAGGTGCCTCGCACGCCGGAGCTCCTGTCGCCCGTCCTCGTCTCGGTTCCGCTGCAGCTGCTCGCGTACCGGATCGCCCGCCTGCGGGGGTGCGACGTCGACCGGCCCCGGAACCTGGCCAAGTCCGTCACCGTGGAGTGACCCGGTGCGTGTCGTCGGCGTCGGCGTCGACGTGGTGGAGATCGAGCGGGTGGAGCGGCTGCTGGCCACGAGACCGTCGTTCCGCACACGCGTGTTCACCCCGGCCGAGGCGGTCTACTGCGATGGGAAGGCCACACCCGCCGAGTGCTTCGCGGCGCGGTGGGCGGCGCGGGAAGCCGGGCGGAAGGCCCTCGGGGGTGTCCGGGGGCTTCGGTGGCACGACATCAGCGTCCGGCGAGCTCCGTCGGGCGCTCCCCAGCTCGCGTTGACCGGCGCCGCGAAGGCCAGGGCCGACCGGCTCGGGGTCGAGAGCATCCTGGTCTCGTTCTCCCACGAGCGATCGGTGGCCGTGGCCTTCTGCGTCGCGGTGGGACGGTGACCCCGTGCTCCCCGTCCTGACCGCCGCGGAGACCCGAACCCTGGACGAGGCGACCGAGGCCCGGGGCACCCCGGTGTCGCTGCTCATGGAGCGAGCCGGCCTGGCGGTGGCTCACGCCGCCGCCGGTCTGGCCGGGGGGGCCTACGGCCGCCGCGGTGTGGTGGTCTGCGGCAAGGGCAACAACGGCGGCGACGGGCTCGTGGCCGCCCGCCATCTGGCCCGATGGGGGATGGCGGTCGAGGCGTTCCTGCTCGACCCGGGCGTGCGGGAGCCCGCCGCCGGGAGCCGTCGGGCCGCGGAGCGGGCCGGGGTCCCCGTCCGGCCCTTCGAGGAGGCTGCGGCGAGACGGTCGATCGAGCGGGCCGACGTGGCGGTCGATGCGTTGTTCGGGATCGGCTTCCGCGGAGCCGCCGAGGGGCGGCACGCGGCCGCGATCGGCCTGATGAACGAGGCTCCCGCGCCGGTGGTCGCCGCGGACGTCCCCTCCGGGGTCGAGGGGGACACCGGCGCGGTCCGGGGCCCCGCCGTGCACGCCGACGTCACCGTGACGTTCGGCGCGCCGAAAGTGGGGACGGTCCTCTACCCGGGCGCCGCCGAGACCGGCGTGCTCGAGGTGGCCGACATCGGGTTCCCGCCGGACCTGCTCGGGGCCGAGGTGGGCCTCCTCGAGGACCGCGACGTCAGGGCCGTGTGGCCGTCGAGGCCCCCGGACACGCACAAGCGACGCTCCGGCGTCGTCCTCGTCGTCGGGGGGTCCCGGCGGATGACCGGTGCGCCCAGGCTGGTCGCGGCCGGCGCGTCCCGGGCCGGGGCCGGCCTGGTCACCGTGGCGGCACCCGAGAGCGCGCTCGCGGCCATCCAGGCCACCCTGACCGAGGCCACGTTCCTCCCGCTGCCGGAGGGACGTGAGGGATCGGTCGACGAGGCGGCCTGGAGGCTGCTGGCCGCCACGCTGGGCGGGTTCGACGCGGTGGCGATCGGGCCGGGGCTCTCGATCGATGGGACGACGCCCGGGCTGGTCCGCCGGCTCGTCCGGGAGTCGCCGATACCGGTCGTGGTCGACGCTGACGCGATCAGCGCGTTCGCCGGACGGCCCGGGGACCTGTCCCGACGGGCGGCCCCCGCGGTGCTCACGCCCCACGCCGGGGAGTTCGCCAGGCTCCTCGACATGCCGGTCTCCGCGGTCGAAGAGGATCGGGTCGGACTGGCCCGGAAGGCGGCGGCCGAGGTCGGCTGCGTCGTCGTGCTGAAGGGGTCGCGGTCGGTGATCGCCCCCCCCGACGGGGACGTCCGGATCAACCCGACCGGCGGACCGGTGCTGGCCACCGGGGGGACCGGCGACATCCTCACCGGAATCGTGGCGGCCCTGCTGGCGCGGGGCGTGGCCCCGATCGACGCCGCGGGGGCGGGGACCTACGTGCACGGGGTGGCGGGGCGCCTGGCGGGGGACCGGACCGGCGAGGGGACCGTGGCCGGGGACGTCGCGGACGCGGTTCCGGAGGCCGTCCGTCGGGTCCTGGGGGGCGGATGACCGTTCGGTACCGGCCCACCGTGGCCGAGATCGACCTCGAGGCGATCCGCCACAACGTGCGGACCCTGAAGCCGGCGACCGCCGAGCTCATGGCGGTGGTCAAGGCGAACGGATACGGGCACGGGGACGTGAGCGTCGCTCGGGCCGCGACCGAGGCCGGCGCCACGTGGCTCGGCGTGGCACTGGTCGAGGAGGGCCTCGGGCTCCGCGCGGCCGGCATCGGGTCGCCGATCCTCGTGCTGAGCGAGCTCCCGAGGGGCTCGGAGCGGGACGCCATGGCGGCCGGGCTGACGCCGACGTGCTACACGGACGAGGGCATCGAGGCGCTGGCCGGATCCGGCGGCGCGGTCCACGTCAAGGTCGACACGGGGATGCACCGGGTGGGGCTGCCGCCGGAACGGGCCCCGGCGTTCTGCTCGGCGGTCCGGGCCGCCGGACTCCGGCTGGAGGGCGTGTGGACCCACTTCGCCCGGGCCGAGGAGCTCGGGGAGTCGACCACCGAGGAGCAGCTGAAGCGGTTCGAGGAGACCCTCGACGCGCTGGCGGCCGCCGGGCATACACCCGGGTACCGGCACGCGGCGAACTCGGCGGCGACGATCGCCCGGCCCGAGACCCACCTCGACCTCGTCCGGGTAGGGATCGCCATGTACGGCGTGCTCCCGGGCGTCGAGCTCGAGGGGCTCGCGGACCTCCGCCCCGCGATGACCCTCCGGTCGAGGGTGTCGTTGGTGAAGCGGCTCCCTGCCGGCGAGGCCATCTCCTACGGGCACACGTACCGGCTGGAGCGGGAGTCGACCATCGCCACGGTCCCGATCGGCTACGCCGACGGGTACTGGCGGGCGCTCTCGAACCGAGGCGAGGTGCTGATCGGCGGCCGTCGCCACCCCGTGGCCGGGACCGTCACGATGGACCAGATCATGATCGACTGCGGCGACGAGCCCGTCGGGGTCGGCGACGAGGTCATCCTCCTCGGCCGCCAGGGCGACGAGCGGATCCGGGCCGAGGAGGTGGCGGCGCGCGCCGGCACGAGCGGGTACGAGGAGGTGACCTCGGTGAGCGGCCGGGTCCCGCGGGTCTACCGTGGCTGAGCCGGAGCGAGCCGGGGGCCTGCGACGCCTGGCCTGGGGCGTGGGCGCCGCGGCGGCCATCGTGGCCGCCGGGGTCGCGGCGGAGCGCCTGGCGGTGCGCCGATTGCGGGCCCGCCCGGATCCCGAGGCCGGCGAGCCCCTCGGGATGCTCCCCCCCGACGACCTCGGAACGGTGCGATCCTTCGACGGGACCGAGCTGCGCGTCCGGGCGGCCGGGCCCCCCGAGGCCCCCGCGCTCGTGTTCCTCCACGGGATCACCCTCGACCTGACGACCTGGTACTACCAGTGGCGCAGGTTCTCGGACCGGTACCGCTGCGTGCTGTTCGACCAGCGAGCCCACGGGGGGTCGTCCCGGCCTCGCTCCGGCGACTACACGCTGACCGCGATGGGTCGGGACCTGCGGGCCGTCCTGGACGCTGCCGTGCCGGGAGGTCCGGCGGTCCTGATCGGCCACAGCCTCGGGGGGATGGCGATCCTTTCCTTCGCCGACCGGTTCCCCGATGAGTTCGGGAGCCGCGTGGCCGGCGTGGTGCTCGCCGACACGGCAGCCTCCGACGTCCTCCGGGAGGTGTTCGGGGGGCTCGGCACGCAGGTCGGGTGGGGCCTCCGTCGCCTCGGGACCCGGTTCTCATCGAGGATCGACGCGGCCGAGCGGCTCCAGCGGGCCGTCCGCCGCTTCGGGGCCGACCTCACGTTCCTGGTGGCCCGGGCCACGAACTTCGGGCCGGACGCTTCCCCGTCCCAGATCGACCACGTCACGCGGATCTCCGCGTCGGCACCGACCGAGGTGTGGGTGCACACGCTCCAGGACATCCTCGACATGGACCTCCGGGGCGCGCTCGAGCGGATCACGGTGCCGACCCTCGTCGTGGTGGGCGACCGCGACCTGGTCACGCCGAAGACGAGCGCGCAGGCCATCCGGTCCACGCTCCCGGACGCCCGGGCGGTGGTGATCACCCGGGCGGGGCACGTCTCGATGATGGAGCAGCACGAGCGCTTCAACGAGGTCCTCGACGGGTTCCTGGCCGAGGTCGTCCCGGCCGGGCGCCCCGGTCGTCGGCGGGCGACGGCCCGGCCGACGTGATCCGGAGCCTCCTGGTCGGCCACTGGACCGACCCGGTCGGTGTCACGGGGTGCACGGTGATCCTTCCGCCGCCCGGCGCGATCGGCTCAGGCGACGTCCGGGGGGGCGCGCCGGGCACCCGGGAGACCGATCTCCTCGAGCCCGGGCGACTGGTCGAGGAGGTCCACGCCGTGCTGCTCACCGGCGGGAGCGCGTTCGGGCTGGCCGCCGCGGATGGCGTGATGGCGTGGCTCGAGGAGCGGGGGATCGGGTTCGAGACCGGTGTGGCCCGGGTGCCGATCGTCCCGGCGGCGGTGGTGTTCGACCTCGGCGTCGGAGATCCCGCCGCCAGGCCGGGGGCCGCGGCCGGCCGGGCGGCCTGCGAGGCGGCCTCGTCGGACGTCTCAACGGGCCGGGTGGGCGCGGGGGTCGGCACCACCGTCGGCCTCGACCGAGTCCCCGGCGGGGTGGGGACGGCCGAGGTCGCCGAGGCCGAGGCGGCCGTGTGGGCCCTGGCCGTGGTCAACGCGTTCGGTGCGGTGGTGGACGAGGACGGCCGGTCGCTGGCCGGCGAGGTCCCACCGCCCGGGACCGTCCCCGACTGGCCGGGGGCCAACACCGTGCTGGGGGTGATCGCCACGAACGCCGCCCTCGACAAGGCCGGGTGTCGGGACCTGGCCGCGGCCGGCCACGACGGCCTCGCCCGGGCCGTGCGCCCCGCGCATACAATGTGGGACGGGGACACCGTCTTCACCCTGGCCACGGGAGCGGTGCGGGCACCGCGTGATGTGCTGGAGCGGATGGCCGGGGACGCGCTGGCCGGGGCCATCCGCCGGGCGGTGGCCGAGCGATGACCACGAGGCTCGAGGAGCTCGCCGGCGAGGCTGCGGCCTGCACCCGATGCAGGCTGTCGGCCGGACGGACCCAGGTCGTGTTCGCCGACGGCAGCCCGGACGCCGACCTGATGTTCATCGGCGAGGGTCCCGGGTACCACGAGGACGTGCAGGGACTTCCGTTCGTGGGAGCCGCCGGCCAGCTCCTGAACCGGCTGCTCGGCGAGATCGGGCTCCGCCGGGAGGACGTGCGGATCACGAACACCGTGCTGTGCCGACCCCCCGGGAACCGCGACCCGCTCCCCGACGAGCTCGAGGCGTGCGCGCCGTACCTCCTCGAGCACGTCGATTTGGTCGACCCCAAGGTGGTGTGCACCCTCGGCAACTTCGCCACCCGGGTCGTTCTGGAGCGTCCGGTGGCGATCTCGAGGGTCCGCGGGCAGCGGTTCCCGTGGCGGGGTCGGGTGGTGGTCCCGACCTTCCACCCGGCGGCGATCCTCCGGGGCGGCGGGGACGCCTCCCGCGCCATGGGTCAGATCCGGGCCGACTTCGCCACGATCGCGGAGGTCCTCGAGGAGGCTCGGGCCGCCGGAAGCGAGCCCGTGGTCGAGGAGCAGCTGGGGCTGTTCTGAGCGTGGGCCCGGCCCTCGACGTCGTGACCGACACGCCAGAGGACACCCGGAAGGTGGCCGAGGCCCTCGCCGAGCTCCTGCTCCCCGGCGACGTGGTCAGCCTGACCGGCGACCTCGGCGCGGGGAAGACCACGTTCGTGCAGGGGGCCGCCCGAGGCCTCGGGGTCACCGACCAGGTCACCTCGCCGACGTTCGTGCTGGTGCGGGAGTACCGTGGCGAGATGCCCATCTTCCACGTCGACGTGTACCGCCTGGACAGCCTCCAGGAGGCGATCGACCTCGGCGCCGAGGAGCTCCTCGATCCGCCGGGGGTGACCTTCGTCGAGTGGGGGGACGCCGTCGTGCCGCTCCTCCCCGACGAGCACCTCCGGGTCGAGCTGCGGACCGAGGACGGGGAGGCCCGCCGGCTGTCCTTCTCCGGCCACGGCCCCCGGTGGGCGGTGCGGTGGGAGCGCCTGGAGGGCCTGCTGGCCCCGTGGGGAGCCGGCGGGGGAGCGGCCTAGCCGTGCTGGTCCTGTCGATCGAGACCTCGACGCCCCAGACGTCGGTGGCCCTCGGAACCGACCAGGGGGTGCTCGGCTCCATCTCGCTCTCCTGGAGCAAGGGCCACTCCGAGGTCGTGACGCCGGCGATCGACCACCTGTTCCGGTCGGCCGAGATCAGACCGGGGCAGCTCGGTGGGGTGGCCGTGGGCCTGGGGCCGGGGCTGTTCACCGGGCTCCGGGTGGGGGTGGCCACGGCCCGCACGCTGGCCCAGGTCCTCGGGGTGCCGATCGTGGGGATCGCCTCCCTCGACGCGCTGGCGTTCTCGGTGCGGCACTCGCGGTGGCGGATCGTGGCCGTGACCGACGGCAAGCGTGGCGAGGTCTTCTCCGCGGCGTACCGTCCGGTCCCCGGCGGCGTGACTCGGGAGACCGACTACCTGGTCGGACCGCCGGAGCGGCTGGCCGCCGACCTGGAGGCCTCTGGGGAGGAGACCCTGCTCGTGGGGGGTGGGGCCCTGCTCTACCGCCGAGAGCTCGAGGAGGGAGGCGGTCGGGTGGAGTTCGCCTCGACGTCCCGGGCCTTTCCCCACGCCGAGTCCATCCTGGAGCTCTCGCTGCCGAGATTCCATCGGGAGGAGACCTCCCGGCCCGACGAAGTTGTCCCGCTCTACGTGAGGAAGTCGGATGCGGAGATCGATTGGGGTCGAGCAGGCCGAGTCGCCTGACATCGAGATCACTCGGATGCGGCGCCGTCACCTCCGGGGGATCATGGCCATCGAACGCCAGGTCTACCCGAGGCCGTGGAGCCCCAGCCTGTTCGTCTCCGAGATGACCACGAGCCGCAACCGGGCTTACCTGGTGGCCCTCCACCGGCGCGCCGTCGTCGGGTACGCCGGGCTGATCTCATACGGCGACGAGGCCCACGTCACGACGATCGCCGTCGAGCCTCAGTACCAGCGGCTGAAGATCGGCACGAGGCTCCTGTACGAGCTGGTGCTCGAGGCGATCGAGCTCGGCGCCCGGGCGGTCTCGCTGGAGGTCCGGGTGACGAACTGGGGCGCCCAGCGGATGTACGGCCGGTTCGGGTTTCGCCCGGTCGGCGTGCGCAAGAACTACTACCAGGAGACGAACGAGGACGCGCTCGTGATGTGGACCGACGACATCCGCACGCGCGAGTACCACGAGCTGCTCGACCGGCTGATCGACGGGGTCCCGGAGGGCGTGCGGCCCCCGTCATGAGGGTCCTCGGGATCGAGACGTCCTGCGACGAGACCGCCGTGGCCGTGGTCGAAGACGGCCGCAAGGTCCTGTCGAACGTCCTGTCGAGTCAGCACGACATCCACGGTCGGTTCGGGGGGGTCGTTCCCGAGCTCGCGTCGCGGGCCCACCTCGAGCGGCTCAACCCGCTGATCGACGACGCGCTGGCGGAGGCCGGCACCAGGTGGGGGGAGATCGAGGCCGTCGCCGTGACCCGCGGCCCGGGCCTGGCCGGGGCGCTGCTCGTCGGGCTGGCGGGCTCGAAAGCCGTGGCCCTGGCCCTGGACGTGCCGCTGATCGCCGTGAACCACCTCGAGGGCCACATCTACGCCAACTTCCTGGAGCACGGGCCGCCGTCGCCCCCCTACGTGGTGCTGCTGGTGTCGGGTGGGCACACCATGCTGGTGCACATGCCCGAGGAGCACCGGTACGAGATCCTCGGGCAGACCCTCGACGACGCCGCCGGGGAGGCGTTCGACAAGGTGGCCAGGTTCCTGGGGCTCGGGTATCCGGGAGGGCCGACCGTCGATCGGCTGGCCCGGAACGGCGACCCGGAGGCGGTGCGCTTTCCCCGGGCCATGGCGGGCTCCGGCGACTTCGACTTCTCGCTGTCGGGCCTGAAGACCGCCGTGATCCGTCACGTCCGGTCCGAGCGAGCGGCGGGGCGGGAGCTCCCGGTCGAGGACCTGGCGGCCTCCTTCCAGGAAGCCGTGGTCGACGTCCAGGTCCAGAAGACCGTGGCCGCTGCCGAGGCGACGGGCGTGGGAACCGTGCTGATGGGGGGCGGGGTGGTGGCGAACTCCCGTCTCCGGGAGCGGATGGGGCTCGTGGCCGAGGCCCGGGGCCTTCGGGTCCTGTCGCCCTCGCCGGAGCTGTGCACCGACAACGCGGCGATGATCGCGGCGGCCGGGCACTTCCGCCTGGCCCGGGGGGAGCGCTCGACGCTCGACGTGACGGCGGAGCCCGGCCTCCCGCTCGGCTAGCATGCGCACAGCGTGAGCGAGGAGACCGAGGGCACCGTCCTGGTCACTGGGGCGGCCGGGTTCGTCGGGTCGCACCTGTGCGACCGGCTCCTGGCCGAGGGACGGCGGGTGGCGGGCATCGACGACCTGTCGAGCGGCGCCATCGCCAATCTGGCCGAGGCCCGGTCGTACGGGAAGCAGTTCAGCTTCGAGCACCTCGACGTTCGGGCCGAGGGCCTCCTGTCGGTCTTCGAGCGTCACCGACCGGAGGTCGTGATGCACCTGGCCGCCCAGCCGAGCGTGAGGGTATCCGTGGAGGATCCCCTCTTCGACGCCGACGTGAACGTGCTGGGAACGATCAACGTGCTCCAGTGCGCCGTCAGGACCGATGTCCGGAAGATCGTGTACGC
>JBQGDK010000126.1:0-3140 GCA_052039025.1 Actinomycetota bacterium | reverse complement strand
TGGACAGCAGCCCGGTGAGCTCCTTGAACGGCGTCTCGGGGGCGGCCGTCACGACCTCGCGGGTCATCACGTCTTCGACCTTCAGCTTCCTCATCACCGCACACCTCCTCGCTCACATGTTCCCCACCCTCGTCACGACGGAGGAAGGGCGAACGGCCCGGCCCGGCCGGGTCCATCGGCCGTGCCTGGCCTCTCCCGGAGCGTCGATAGGCTGTGACGATGGAGGGGTGGATGGGTCGCGCCCGGGTGCTCCTGGTGGCGGTCGCCCTCGGGCTGACGTCGGTGGGGTCGTGCGCGCCCCAGCCGGAGGAGCCGCCGAGAGCGAGTCCGCCGCCGACCCCGACGACGGCGCCGGGGACCACGACGGTCACGCTCTACTACCTGATCGAGTCCGAGGGACGGATGTGGCTGGCTCCCGAGCGGCACGAGGTCCCCGACCAGCCCCGGATCGGCAGGGCCGCCCTCGAGGAGCTCGTCGCGGGGGAACCGCAGGACCCCGATCACGTCCCACCGATCCCGGCCGGGGCGGCCATCCTCGATCTGACCATCGAGAACGGCACGGCGACCGTGGACTGGAGCGCCGGGGTCCTCGAGGCCAGCGTGGGGAGCGAGGGCGAGCTCCTGGGGATCCAGGCGGTCGTTTGGACCCTGACCGAGTTCCCCACGGTGGATCGGGTCGCGTTCACGGTCGAGGGGAAGGCTGAGGGGACGGCCTCGAACGGGCGTCGCATCGAGGACTGGTGGGGTCACGTTGGCCTGTACGACCAGCCGTTCCGGCGCGCCGATGCGATCGAGGTCCTCGAGCCGATCACGATCTGGACCCCCACCGACGGGGCCCCGGTCGAGCCGACCTTCGTGGTCGAGGGGGAGGCGTCCACGTTCGAGGCCAACGTCCCCGTCCGCGTCTTCGACGCCGACAGCACCCTGGTCCGGACCGAGTTCACCACGGCCGCCGAGGGGGCGCCGGGTCGAGGGACCTTCCGGCTCCAGATCACGATCGAGGACCCGCCGGCCTCGACGGAGGCCTGGCGCATCGAGGCGTTCGAGTCGAACCAGGAGACGGGCGAGGACTTCTTCGTGGAGAGCCGGGAGATCCTGGTCGGCGGCTGATCGAAGGGGTACTACCGGCCGGACCACCCCCTGCCGGGCCGCCCCCCGGCCGAATCCTGACCCGGGGTCACCCCGCGGCGACTGCGGCTGCCGGGAGCCGGAGGAGCTCGCACTCCTCGGGGGCCAGGAGATCGACCGGGATGAGGAGGGGCGCCCCGCTGAGACGGTGGTTGGGGATCACGGCCAGGCGAACCGTGGCCCGATCCCCCCGGATGCCCACGATCCAGTGGGCGACGTGCCGGCCCTTCCGGGTCTGATAGGCGGGGGCCGTCAGGTCGGTCAGGAGCCCCAGGTAACCGCCGGGCCGGCCACGGAGGTCGGCCGGCTCCCGGTCGGGGAGCACCGTGACCGCGATGAACCAGCCGGGGAAGGCCCTGGTCTCGCTCCTCGGTCCGTCCGTCGGGGCGTGCATGTTCCCTCGCGCCGCCTCGACGGCGAAGGCCAGACGCTCGCCCGACACCAGGTGATCCAGGTGGCCCGCGAGCTCGGTTCCCTTGCGACGGCGGTCGATCAGCGCCTTCAGCCGAAGTGCCCGCCCACGGAGGAGGTCCGCGACGTCGATCGCCAGCCGCTGGTCCACGTCCTCCATCGTGATCATGACCCGCTCCTCTCGTCGCACCGTTCGCCCGTACGCTACGGAGGGAGCGGGTCGCGGCCACGGGCCGAAGGTCCCCCCAGCCCCGGGACCGTCGGGGACGACGAGAACCCCCAGGAGCCTCGTTCTCGCCGTCTCCGGCGGGTCCTCGGCTCCTGGGGATTCGGGTTCCCGGGAGGTTCGGTGCACCTCTCGGTGCTGCCTCCCTTCCTGGGAACCACATTCACGATAGCTCGGCGCGGCTCCGCGAGGCAGGGCCGGGCGGCCCCCGCCGGCCGGGACCTCTCGTCCTGGCCTCGGCCGCCGAGCGGGCGGCCCGCCGACGCCACCGCTTGTGGATCGCGTCGACCGCGAGCAACACCGGGGCCGAGGCCAGCGCCACCGCCCACCCCGCCCCCGCCGGCGGCGCGTGCCCCAGCACCCGTGCCACCGGCGGGATGAACAGGAACCCCGCCGTGAGGGCCAGCTCGATCGACGCCCCCGTGACCAGGAGCCGGTTGGAGAACCAGCCCAGGGCTCCCGGCCAGACCGTCGCGCTCCGGCAGGCGAAGGCGTTGGCCGTCTGCGCGATCACCACGGTGGCGAACGTGGCGCCGGAGGCCATCAGCAGGGGGGCCCCGGTGGGGAAGGGCTCCCCGGGCCGCCACCCCGAGGTCACCAGGGAGACCACGAACGCGAGCATGCCCAAGGCGGCCTCGGTCGGACCGAGGACCCCGAACGCGCGGCGGGCCACGCCTCGGTCCAGGAAGCGCCCCCGCGCCGGGGGCCGGTCGAGCGTGTGCCGCTCGGCTGGCTCCGCGCCGAGCGCCACCGCCGAGAGCGTGTCGGTCCCGATGTCGAGCGCCAGGATCTGGAGCACGCCCAGGGCCAGCGGGAACCGGCCTCCGGAGAGCGCCCACACCAGGAAGGGGGTCAGCTCGGCCACGTTGTCGGTCAGGTGGTAGGTCAGGAAGCGGCGCACGTTCGAGAAGATCGCCCGTCCCTGCTCGATGGCGGTGACGATCGTGGCGAACTCGTCGTTGAGCAGCACGAGATCGGCCGCCTCCCGAGCCACGTCCGTCCCGGTCCGGCCCATGGCCACCCCGACGTCGGCTTCGTGGAGGGCCGGACCGTCGTTGACCCCGTCGCCGGTCATGGCGACGACGTGCCCGCGAGCCCGGAGGGCACGGGCGATCCGGAGCTTGTCCTCTGGGTCGACGCGCCCGATCACGATCCCGTCCCGGTCGACGAGCCGGCCGAGCGCCTCCTGGTCCGGCGGCAGGTCCTCGCCGGTCAGGACCACCCCGTCCCCCACGACGAGGCCGATCTCGGTAGCGATGGCCCGAGCCGTCACGGGGTGGTCCCCGGTGACCATGGCCACGCGGACCCCCGCTCGACGGCACGCCGCGACGGCGTCGTCCGCCCCGGCCCGTGGCGGATCCTCCAGGCCCAGGAT
>JBQGDK010000125.1:0-9889 GCA_052039025.1 Actinomycetota bacterium | reverse complement strand
CAGGATCCGGCGCCGCAGGTAGTCGTGGAGCTCCCGTTCGAGCTCGGCCTCGGCCTCCTCCGGGCCGGCCAGGACGAGGTGGTCGAACGGCCGGCTCCGCTGGAGCCGGAGCAGGGTGTCGGCGACGTGCTTGAGGTGCCGGAGGACGTGGTCCTCGATGTGGCGCTGAAGCCGGGCCTGGGCCCACCCGCCTTGGTCGTGCCTCCCGGGGACGTCGTCCAGGAGCCGGCTGACCTCCTCGATCTCGCCGAGCGAGCTGAGGAAGACCCTGGCCCGCTCTCGGTCCACGAGGACCGTGCAGAAGGTCTCGGCCAGCTCGAGCAGCGCCTCGAGGGGGAGGAGGTGGGGCCGGGCGTCGACGCGGACGCCGTCCCGGACGGGGTGGGCGAGCTCCACGGCCTCCCATCGGCCCGCCGCCGAGCACGAGAACAGGACCAGGCCGCGGACGGCTCCGCGTCGCTCCAGCCCCTCGCCGACGAACGAGCGGATCCGCTCCGCATCGGCCTCCACGGAGCGCCGGGCCGCCCGGTCCAGTCCACGGGCTCGCTCGCGCGCGGCGCCGGCCAGGTCCTCGGCACGGCGGACGAAGTCCCGCCGCCGGGGGCGGCGGCGCCCGTCCACGTCGAGGTAGAGCGTGGTCACCGGGAGCCCGCCGGTCTCCCAGCCGGCGAGGGCCCGGATCCGCTCTCGGTCCGCGGGCGCTCTCAGGGCGGGCCTCACGCCACCGTCACTCGATGTCGATCTTCTCGATCGGCGAAGGCCGGGCGAGGTCCTCCGCGCGGGCGCTCATGACCGAGGAAAGCGCCAGCATGAGCTCCCGGCCCGCCGCCACGAGGTGCTCCACAGCCTCCGGCCGGGCGTGGCCGGAGACCGTGAGGAACATCCCGATCGGACAGAAGCCGACCGGGCACACGTGATCGGTCCCCGGTCCCGCTGACTCCCTCTCCGGGCGCTTCGTCTGGGCCATCTCTCCTCCTTCGGGACTCTCGCGGCTCACGCGCGGGCTCGGGCCTGCCGGCTCGCCCGCTCGGCGAACCGGACCTCCAGCCCCTCCTCGGCGAACCGGGCCTGCTTCACCTCGAGCCGCTGCAGGGCATGGGGAAGAACGATGTTCCGCTTGTACGAGCCCACCCGGACGTACAGCTCGTCTCCCTTTCGGTGCACGTCGATGTCGCCCCGATCGACGAACGGCAGGCGCATCGACAGCACGTACCAGGGCCCGCGCTTCCGCACGCGGATCGGCACGTCGTGGTGCAGGACCCGGGTCACGTCGCCCTCGCCGTAGACCTCTGTGCCCATCCGCTCGAGCAGCTCCACCCCCACGAGCTCCTGCTCGAACAGCCGGGCCCGGAGGATCGGGACCGGCTGGAACGACTCCTCGATCGTCTGGAGGTGCTCGGCATGGATGTCCTTCCACTTCACGAAGTAGGGGTCGCTGACCTCGTCCGGGATGATCCGGTTCGCCACCACCGCGTCCACCCGGTACCCGAACAGCGACAGGTACGTGTACGTCCGGCGGGCCTCGGCGATCACCATCTTCTCGGGGTTCACGACCAGCCGCACCGAGGAGCGCTCGGCATCGGTCAGGAGGCGCCGCACCACATCGAGGTTGCGGTGAAGCCGCTCCACCGCGGCGAAGAGCCGGTCGTCGGGGATCGGCATCGAGGTGACCCGGCTGAGCACCGGGCGGATCGTGCGGACCACCCCTCGCTGGATCGGGAAGATCCGCTCGATGTACCAGTTCATGACCTCGGGCAGCGACAGCAGCCGAAGCGTCTCGGCGGTCGGCGCGCAGTCGACGATCAGCACGTCGTATTTCCCGCTGTCGGCGTGCCGACGCATGTCGGTGAGGCTGAAGATCTCGTCGAGCCCCGGGATCACCGAGAGCTCCTCGGCCTCGACGGCGTCGACGCCGACCCAGTTCAGCAGCGAGATCACGTGCTCCTGGATGTCTCGCCAGTTCGACTCCAGGCGGGCCTGGGCGTCGATCTGCTCGGCCCACAGGTTCTCCCCGATCTCCGCCACGTCGTCGCCGAGCGGGACGCCGAACGAGTCGGCCAGGGAATGCGCCGGGTCGGTGCTGGTCACGAGGGTGCGGTGCCCGGCTCGAGCCGCCCGGACCGCGGTGGCCGCAGCCACCGTGGTCTTCCCGACGCCGCCCTTCCCGGTGAACAGCAGGATCCGCATGCGCCGCTATCGTACCCAGCCGGGGACTCGGGCCGCCCCCTCGGCGGCCGCCTCGGGTCCGGGTCAGGGGTGCTCGACCCGGCGCTTCAGCCCCCCGAGCCCGGTGGCGATGGCCTGGCGGTCGGCCCGGCGCCTCACGAACCCGGGGAGGGGGACGGCCGGCTCGACCGTGAGCCGGTAGGTCACCTCCGTGTCGCCGTTCAGCGCCTCGAGCGCGTACTCGCCCTCGACGGCTCGCACCGCCCCGCTGGCCTCGGTGGTCGTCCACGAGACGCCGGCGTCCTCGTCGGAGTACTCGTACGCCAGGATGTACCGGGCCGTGAACCCCATCGCCGCGAACTCGAAGGCCACCTCGGTCCCCCGGCCCAGGTCGTCACGGGCCCGCACCTCGGCCGCACGGATCCCCTCGGCCCACTCCGGGTAGGCCTCGAAGTCCGCGATGACCGCCATGATCTCCTGGGGGGTCCCCTCGATCTCGATCGTGCCCTCGGTCCGGTCGGCCACCTCAGGTCCCGGTGTCGTGGATCCACGGCGACCCCGTCCGCTGGAAATGGCCCACGTTCACCAGGCGGGTCGGGCCGATCGTGGTCCGGTCGACCAGAGGCTGGTGGACGTGGCCGAACAGCGACCACCGAGGGCGGTGGGTGGTGATGTAGCCCACGAGCCCGGTGGACCCCGGCTCGAACCGCTTGCCGAGGACGTCGTACACGAGCCAGGGGATCCGAGGCGGCTGGTGCGTGCAGACCACGTCGACGGGGCCGATCGCCTCCAGCTTGAGATCGTACTCGTCCTCCTCGACCTCACCGGGGATGCCCAGCGGCGTGCGGAGGCCGCCGCCGACCACACCGAACCGGTCGCCGTCGAGCTCGACGACCTCGCCGTCGAGGAACCGGATCCCGGGGCGCAGGTGCTCGCGGATCAGGTCGGGGATGTCGACGTTCCCGTACGTGACGAACGAGTTGTCGGGCAACGTGGCGAACACCCGCTCGTACTCCTGGCGGGCCAGGGCCACGAACCGCTCCCGGACCTCCAGGTCGGGCGGGGATCTGCGGCGCATGACCCGGCGAGCCTCGGCGTAGCGCCCCCGGGCCCGGAGGCCGGCAGCCTCGGCCACCGGTTCGCGCCCGTAGATGTCCACGAGGATCCCCTCCATCCGATGGTAGTCGAGGACGTTGATCAGGTCGCCCAGCACCAGCAGCGCGTCGCACCCGCGAGCGGCGCGGGCCAGATGGTCCGTGGCGCCGTGGAGGTCGGAGATCACGTGGAGGCGCACGGGCCTCCTCGCTCGCGCCGCACGCCCGGCGTCACGTCCCCACCCTCCCCAGGGCGATGGCGATCACCGTGCCGACCACGGCCAGCACGGCGAGGGCCGCCAGCACCTGGGCCGGCGAGGCGCCGCGGGTGGCTCGATCGCTCACCTGGAGGGATTGTGCCACGCCGGGCCGGGCCTCCCCCGGGTACGCTCGGGCGATGTTCCTCCGCGAGAACGAGATCGGGGGTCGCCTGGCTCCCCATCTGGAGGCGGGCATGACCGTGCTCGACGTCGGCTCCGGAACCGGGAGGCTGTCCCGATGGCTGGCCAGCCGGGCGGGCGTCCGGCCGACGCTCGCCGACGTGATCGAGTTCGACAACCGCACCCCCGACCTGCCGTACGTCCGCCTCGACGATCCGCTGGCGCTGCCGTTCGCGGACCGTTCGTTCGACGCGGTCATGATGCTGTTCGTCCTCCACCACATCGAGCGGTGGGACGACCAGGAGGCCCTGGTGCGGGAGGCCGCACGGGTGGCCCGCCGGCGTCTCCTGATCATCGAGGACACGCCGACGTCGAGGCTCGACCGGGTCATGAACGTGGCCTGGGACTGGCTCCTGAACCTCCGACACGGCGTGCCGAAACCGTTCACGTTCCGGACCGTCGAGGGCTGGACGGAGGTGTTCCGGCGGTCCGGCCTGCGCGTCCTGGACACCGAGACGTATCGAGCCCGGTGGCCCACGCTCATGACGTACCACCACACCCTCTTCGTCCTGGAGCCCGCCGACCCGAGCTGACCCGGTGGGATCCCCGCGGGGGTCGTCTACGCTGGGTCGATGGCGGTCGAGTGGGCCGAGGGGTCGATGGCGGTCTCGTGGGCCGAGGGTCCCGCGGCGTTCGCCGACCCCACGTGGCCCTCGCTCGTCCGGGCCGATCCCGAGGCCACGCTCTTCCACACCCCGCGGTTCCTGAAGGTCTACTGGGAGGAGCTCGGCGCCGGGGAGCCGATCGAGGTGGCCACGGTGCTGCGGGACGGCCGGGCCGTCGCGGCGGCGGCGTTCGCCTTCGCCGGCGACCGGCTGACGTGGATGGGCGGATTCGACGTCACCGACTACATGGGGCCGGTGAGCCGGCCGGAGCACCGGGAGACCGCGGCCGACGCGCTCATGGCGGCGCTGGCGGCCCGGGGGGACTGGCGCTCGGCGGACCTGGCGGGGCTCCTGGAGGACGGGAGGTGGCTCGCCGCGCTGGCGCGGGCGGCGGGACGAGGGGGGCTGCCCGCCCGGGCCGAGCTCGACGCGGTGGCCCCGTGCCTCCCGCTTCCGGAGAGCTACGACGCCTACCTGGAAGGCCTCCCGACGAAGCTGCGCCACGAGATCCGGCGGAAGGACCGGCGGCTCCGCGAGGCCCACCCGGACGCGCGGCTCGTGGACGCCGACGCGGGGACGATGGCGGCCGATCTCGACCTGTTCACGGCGCTCCACCGCGCCAGCGTCGGGGCGAAGGGGCGGTTCATGGTCCCGGGGGTGGAGCTCTTCTTCCGCCGGCTCGCCGACCAGCTCGGGCGCGACGGCACGATGCGGCTCTCGTTCCTCGAGGTGGGCGGCGAGCGGGTCGCCGGCGCGGTCGGGTTCCGGTTCCGTGATCGGTTCCTGCTGTACAACTCGGCCTACGACCACCGCCGGTCGCGGCTCGCCCCGGGGATGGTGCTGGTGGCCGGGCTGATCCGCGACGCCATCGAGGAGGGGCGGTCGGCGGTCGACATGCTGAAGGGGGACCTCGGCTACAAGTACCGCTTCGGCGCCCGTCCCCGCCGGGTGTGCCGCCTCCGCATCGACCGGGCCTGACCGGCCGTATCCTGGGGTCGTGGGTACGAGGGCCCGTTCCACCGAGCTCGAGGCGCTCCGCTCGGGGCGTGCGTTCGTCGACCTGGCCGGCTGGCGGAAGGTGCTGGTTCGCGGCGGCGACGCCCGGGGCTGGCTCAACGACCTCCTGTCGGCGGAGCTGTCCGGCCTCGCCGAGGGCGCCACCCGCCGGTCGCTGCTCCTCTCCCCCACCGGCCGGATCCGCGCCGACGTCACGGTGGCGAGCGCCCGTGGGGGCACGCTGCTCCTCCAGGATCCGATCCAGCCCGCGTCGATCGGGGAGCTCCTGTCGCCCTACGTCCTCTCCTCGGACGTCGAGCTCGCCGACGTCACGTCGGTGCTGGCACTCGTGGCCGTCCCCGGGGGGGAGCCGCCCGCCGTGCCGGAGGCGGAGGTCCTCCGCCCGTCCGCGCTCGGCCCCGGCGCCGACCTCGTCGCGGCCGCGACGGAGGCCGCCGCAGTGCGCGGCGCCCTGGCCGGCCTCGTGGAGGCCGGACCCGACGCCGCTGAGGTGTGGCGGATCGAACGGGGCGTGGCTCGGCTCGGCGTCGACCTCGAGGAGTCCTCGCTCCCGCACGAGGCGGCCCTGGACCACGCCGTGGCCTACGGGAAGGGGTGCTTCCTGGGCCAGGAGGCCGTGGCCAAGATCCGGAACCTGGGCCATCCCCCGTTCGTGGTCCTGGCCGCGGACGGCCGGGGCCCGGTGACCGCGGGCCAGGCGGTCACGGCCGACGGCGAGGCGGTGGGAGCGGTGACCAGCGCCGCTCCGGTGAACGGTGGCAGGACCGCGGCGATCCTCAGGGTCCGGTGGACGGCCCGCCACGCCGCGCTCCGGACCGAGACGGGTACCCCGCTCCGTCCGCTCGGCCCGGCCTCCGGCGCCGCATAGGCCTCACCCGGCCACATCGCGGCCCGGCGGCGGCCGCGGCGAGAGGCGCAGCAGCGGCACCAGCCCGGCCTCCCCCAGGCTGCGCAGGGCCCGAGCCTGTTCGGCGTCGACGACCACGGCACCCTCCTTCTCCCGATCGAGGAGGAACGTCACCACGCAGTCGTCGCACTGGGCGGTGCCCTGGTGTCGGCAGGCGTCGCAGTCGATGTGGAGCGGATCCTCGTCCATGGGTGGGAGCCTAGCGGCCCCCACCGACACGATCGCCGGCCACCCCGCTGTCCCGCAGCGCGGCGACCTCCGTCGCCGCGAGGCCGGCCTCCGCCAGCACCTCGTCGGTGTGCTCGCCCAGGGCCGGCGCGGGGCGCATCGCCGGGCCCCGCTCTCCCATCCGGATCGCCGGGCCCGGCCCCACGGCCCGCCCGCCGACCTCCGCCACCATCCCCCGGGCCCGGACCTGGGGGTCGTCGAGCGCCTCGGCCACGTCGTTGACCGGGCCGACGCAGGCCTCCAGCCCCACCAGGCGCTCCACCCACTCGTCCCGGGGCCGGGAGCCGAATACCTGCTCGAGCCGCCCGGCCGCCTCCTCCTGACGACCCGGATCGAGGTGCGCCTCGACCAGGTCCTCGACCCCGATGGCCCGGCACAGGGCCCGCCAGAACCGCGGCTCCAGGGCTCCCACCGCGACGAACCGGCCGTCGGCGCAGCGGTAGGGCCGGTAGCACGCCAGCGCTCCGGTCAGCGCCGCCCGGCCCCGACGCGGCACCTCGCCGGTCGCCATGTACCAGCTCGAGAGCAGCGCCGCCCACGAGACCGAGACGTCGAGCATCGACACGTCGATGAGCCGGCCCCGCCCCACTCGGGCGACCTGCCCCAGGGCGGCCACCACCCCGAGGGCGGCCGCCATGCCCCCGGCGAGGTCGCCGATCTGGACCGCGGGCAGCACCGGGGGGCCCCCAGGGACGCCGGTGGCCTCCAGGATCCCCGCGTAGCCGATGTAGTTGATGTCGTGACCGGCCCGATCGCGGTACGGCCCGTCCTGCCCGTACCCGGTCACCGCGCAGTACACGAGCCGGGGGTTCCGGCGGGAGAGCGCCTCCCACCCGGCGCCGAGCCGCTCCAGGACGCCCGGGCGGAACGATTCGACCAGCGCGTCGGCCCCCTCGGCCAGCCGCCCGAGCACCTCGGCGCCTCCCGGCGCCTTCAGGTCGAGGGCCACCGACCGCTTCCCCCGGTTCAGCGCGAGGTGAGCCGCCCCCAGCCCGTTCACCATCGGCGGCACCGCCCGGATGTAGTCGCCGCGTCCGGGCTCCTCGATCTTCACGACGTCGGCGCCGAGGTCGGCCAGGAGCAGGGTGCAGTAGCCACCGGGAAGGAGACGGGTCAGGTCGAGGACCCGGACGCCCGCCAGCGGGAGGCTCATCCGGAGGGCTCCACCGGCACCTCCTCGATCCGGTCCGAGGCGCCGCACCACCGGCACGTGACCAGCTCCCGCTCCGCCTCCAGGATCTCCTCCTCCTCCACGGTCAGCTCCCCCGCGATCGAGAAGTGGTGGTACGCCCGGGTCCGCCGACGCTCGACCACGTCGAACCGGGTCAGGTTCCCGCAGGCCCCGCAGCGGAAGCGGGTCGGAATCGAGCCGGCCGGACCCATCTCCGCCGATGCTACCCGCGCTTGACCTCGAACGCACGTTCGGGTAGCATCGCCGGGCGCGCGGCCCGCGGATCGTGTCACCGGGAGGACCTACCGTGCCGACCATGGCCGCGCCGAGCCCGCCCCGGGTCGCGTCACAGCTCGCCCTCGACGACCTCGGCGTCCCTCTCTCCGAGGTCACGTTCGCGTGCGTCGACCTGGAGACGACCGGCGGGGCGCCGCCCGAGTCCCGGATCACCGAGATCGGCGCGGTGCGGTACCGCGGCGGCGAGCGGGAGGCCACGTTCCAGACCCTGGTGGACCCGGGCGTCCCGATCCCCCGGTTCGTCTCCCACCTCACCGGGATCGACGACCTCATGGTCCGGCAGGCGCCCCCGGTCGAGGCCGTGCTCCCCTCGCTCCTCGAGTTCCTCCGCGGCGCGGTGTTCGTGGCCCACAACGCCGGGTTCGACTTCCGGTTCGTGAACCACGACCTGGGGCGGCTCGGCTACGACCCGGTCCCCGGCCCGCCGATCTGCACCGCCCGGCTGGCCCGACGCGTGCTCACCGCCGACGACGTGCCGAACCTCCGGCTGGCAACTCTGGCGCAGTTCTTCCGCACCGCGACCAAGCCCACCCACCGCGCCCTCGAGGACGCCGAGGCGTGCGCCGAGGTGCTGCACGGTCTCCTCGACCTGGGGGGCCGTCTGGGGATCCTCACGCTGACCGACCTCCGCGAGGCCGTGCGGGCCCGCGGCCGATCGCACCTCGGGAAGGTCCGGCTGGCCGACGGCCTCCCCAGCGTCCCCGGCGTGTACGTGTTCCGCCGCCCGGCGACGGAGGCCGGGCCGGGCGAGGTCCTGTACGTCGGGAAGTCGAAGGACATCCGGGCCCGGGTCCGCTCGTACTTCTACGGCGACGACCGACGGCGGATCGACGCGATGCTGGCCGAGGCCGGCGAGGTCGAGCCGCACCCGTGCCGGTCGGAGATCGAGGCGCTGGTGCTCGAGGCCCGTCTGATCCGCCGGCACGCCCCCCGGTACAACCGCCGGGGCAAGGCCTGGCGTCGGTACGCGTACCTGAAGCTGGACCTGGCCGAGGCGTGGCCCCGGCTCAAGGTGGTCAGGAAGGTCACCGGCCGGGGCGCCTACCTCGGACCGTTCCGGAGCTCGCGAGCGGCCCGCCAGGCCAAGGACGCCCTCGAGGAGGCCTTCCCGATCCGCCGGTGCACCCGATCCATGGGCCGGGCGACCAGGTTCGCGCCGTGCGCGCTGGCAGACCTGGGCCGGTGCCTGGCCCCCTGCGACGACCGCGTCACCTCCGAGCGCTACGAGGGGCTCGTCCGGTCCCTTCAGCACGCCCTCTCCTCGCCGGGCGAGCTCCTCGCGGCGCTCGAGGGTCGGATGGCCCGGCTGGCCGAACAGCAGCGGTTCGAGGAGGCCGCCGACCTCCGGGACCGCCTCGCCGCGCTCGTCACCGCCCTGGCCCGAGCCCGGCAGGAGCGGTGGATCGTGGGGGCCGAGGACCTCGAGGTCGAGGTCGACGGGGGCCGCCACCGGTTCCGACGGGGCGCGCTGGTCCGCCGCGGCGACGAGGAGGGGTTCTCCTGGCCGCTCGCGCTCGACGCCGTGGACGAGGTCACCGCGGCGCTTTCCTGCCTCCGGGGGGCCAGGGTGCTCAGGGCGGAGCCCGCCCCAGCCGAGCCGGTCGACGGGGGCGCGGCCCTGGCCGCGATCCGCCGCCGCCTGGCGGCCTCCCGCCGCTAGCGGCCCGGCGGGCCGCATAGACTGGTGGCATGAACCGCGCCGTCATCGTCGAGGGGGCCAGGACGCCCATCGGGAAGTTCCTGGGCGCCTTCGCCGAGGTCCCGGCCGTCGACCTCGGGGTGGCCGCGACCCGGGAGGCCCTCCGCCGGGCGGGGGTGGAGGTCGGGGACGTCGACATCGCCGTGTACGGCCACGCCCGGCAGGCCGGGAACGGGCCGAACACGGGCCGGCAGGTCGCCTACCGCGCCGGGATCCCCCAGGAGGTCCCGGGCTTTAACGTGAACAGGGCGTGCGGCTCGGGAGT
>JBQGDK010000124.1:0-2593 GCA_052039025.1 Actinomycetota bacterium | reverse complement strand
GAACGCATGGGCCCGTCGGGCGACGGCCTGCCCGATCCTTCCCAGTCCGACGAGGCCCAGAGTCTTCCCTCGGACGGGAGCGACCAGTTGGCGGTCCCAGCCCCCCGCGTGGATCGTCCGATCGTACGCCACGATCCTGCGGCAGAGCGCGAGCAGCAGCGCGAAGGTCTGCTCGGCGACGCTGTCCTGATTCGTCCCCGGCGTGATCGTGACGACCACGTTGTGGCGTGTGGCCGACTCGACGTCGATCAGGTCGTAGCCGACACCGGTCCGCGCGATGACCCGCAGCCAGGGGGCGATCGCGAACAGTTCCGGCGTCATCCGCTCGCCCCCGGCCAGCATCGCGTCGACCTTGGGCAAGTACTCGCGAAGCTGCAGCTCGGTCAGCGCGAAGTCGCCGATCGGATCGACGACCTCGAACCCCGCCTCGGTCAGGTGAGTGCGAAATGGACCCGGCTGTTGACGAAGCAGATGGGGGCCGATCAGGACACTGGGCATGACGGAAGTCCAAACCGCGGAGGAACTCGTCGGAACTCGGAGGGGGTGCGCCGTCGCGGCCGTGCGGCGCCGCCGCGTGTTCTAGATTAGCTCGTGGGGATTCGACGGAACAGGCCGCCGGAGACGACGAGGTCGGCGGTGGGGACGAAGGAGTCGACCGGGCCGTCGCCGGAACTCGGGCGCACGACACGGTTTGCATTAACACAAGTTCATGCGGATTTCCGGTAAGGTCGGGACCCTGTGGCATTCGCCTCGCGACGCGCCCAGAACTTCTTCATGATCTCGGTCTCGCTGAGGAAGTCGGCGCGCAACTGGAGGATGGCCTCGGCGCCGGGCTGGGACCAGAACTTCTCGCTCCCCTTGACCCGGCGATTGATCATCTTGATCACCGACTCCACGGCGCTGGTCATGATCGGTAGGCCCTGGCGTCGATAGGCGTCGTATCGCATCCGATCGGCGTTGTTGCGCAGGTAGCCCAGGGCCTCGGCGACCAGGCTTCGCGGGTCGGTCTCGCCGCAGCCCTCGGGGGGCGCCCCCAGCTCGGCCGCCCGCGCCTCCAGCTCCGGCAGGATGGTCGCGACGGCGCCGGACCAGACGGCCTGGATCCAGCGCCGGTAAGTCGCCTCGCCCTCGGCCTGGGTACGGCCGGCGAACGCCGCGGCGAACACGTAGCTCAGCGCGTGGACGAAGTCGAGCACCGGCGTGAACGTGCTGAAGTGGCGGCGTCGGATCGTCCAGTTGGTACTCGCGCCGTCCCCCAGGAAGACCTTCTGTTTGGCCCCGAAGAAGTTCCGCTCCCAAGCCGCCTGGTGCATGATCGGGCCGAAGCCCTCGCTCCGCGACCGGCTCGCCAGGACGCTCCGCACCAGCCGCCTGGGGCGCCCCGGCCGCCCCTCGCGGGCCCGGCCGCCGCGGCGGCCGGGCGCCGTCGCGGCGGCCTCCTGCCGGTCCGGGACCTCCAGCCCCGCCGGCAGGGGATGGCTCATCCCACGGATCATCTTGGCGGTCCGCTTCAGGTCCAGGAAGCAGCGCGGCAGGTCGGGGTCCGGGTCGGTCGCGTGGGACTCGCCGAGATAGGTCTCCAGCACGGCCGTCTTCGATTCCCGCCAGTGGCTGGTCCGCTCGGCCGCCTCGCCCGCCGAGGGGCGGCGCACCTGGAGCCGTCCGCCGTCGACCGACACCATGGCCACCGCCGGGACGGGACGCCCCGGGTCGGCCACCGCATCGCGGGCCATCAGCGGCAAGGCCTCATGGGCCTCGACCGCGGCATCGCGCCGGTCGATCCGCTCGAGACCGATGCGATGGACTTGCCGCTCGATGACCTTGGGGCCGATGGCCAGGCCGCACAACTCGGCGAGGTCCGCGGACGCGGCCTGATAGGAAACGGCCCCCACCCCCGCGCGGACGATCTTCCGCAGCGCCAGGGGGCTATAGCCGGTGCCATCAAGCCCCAGCGCCCGGTCGTGAGGGGGAAAAAGCCCGCCGGCAGCGGGGGCATCGTTGGGTCTGCTCGGTCCAGGTCACCGCGCCTCGCGTGGTGGTCAGCTTGCGAACCCGGCGAGGACCTTCGCGAAGGGGGCCGCCGCACTCGGGGCAGCCCTGAGCCTGCGGATCGGGATCGGACCGAGCCCGGGCCCGGACTCGGCCCTCGATCAAGGTGCGACTGACCTCATCCCCCACCTCGATGGCGATCTCCTCGAGGTCGGAGAACTTCATCCCCTCGGGGAGCCCTTCGGGGAACATCTCCTGACTCAATTCCCGAGCGAACTGCGTCACTCGGGCCTGGAACTCCGCAGGACGCCGGGCGATGTCCTTGCCCATCTTCTCTGTCCTCACCAGGTGAAAGAGCGAACGAGGAATGCGCGTGGGATTCTTCGACCGACTCTACGGCCAAGCTCTTGGCTCTGCAAACCATGTCGTGCGCCCCCCGCGCAGCCTGCTCGCTTCTCCCGTTGAACTGACCCGGGGAGTTGATTAGGATGGCAAAGTCAGCAAGGCATTGATCGCCACCTTAGCTCAGCCGGTAGAGCGCAGCTTTCGTAAAGCTGAAGTCCGGGGTTCGAGTCCCCGAGGTGGCTTCCGGCGGCGGAGCAAG
>JBQGDK010000123.1:0-2798 GCA_052039025.1 Actinomycetota bacterium | reverse complement strand
TCGAGGAACTCCGCCGCCAGCACCTGAGGATCCTCGCCCTCCCGCCACGCGACGATGCTCGGATCCTCCTCCAGCTCGATCGGGGCGCCCTCGACGTCGAGGAACGTGAAGTGGACCTCGGCCCGGCCGCCCCCGAGGGGGATGAGGTACCCCTCGACCGAGCCGGCCTCGGGCACCTCGACGATGTGGCTCGTCGGGAGGGGCGGCTCGCCGGGGATCTCCAGCGCCTCACACAGCGTGGCCACGGTGAGGGGCACCTCGACCGAGTCCGTGCCTCGCTGGATGAGGATCGTCACCTCCCACGGCCCGCCGATCGACAGGTTGCTCCCGGTGGCCGTATACCGCCCATCGCCCCGAGGCCGGAGGTCGAGGCGCGAGTCGGCCACCTCGGCGCCGCCGAGGAACGAGTACGTGAGGCTCACGCGTTGGGCGTCGACCGGGTCGCCGGTGTCGTAGTCGGTGACCCGGAGCTCGAAGCGGTTGGCGCCGGGGAGGGCCGGGTCGACCTGGAGCCGGGCCCGCACCGAGGTGGCGAAGTCGGCCCCGGTGGCCGTGAGCGCGGCCGGCGGCCGGACCGGCTCCGGGACCTGGGCCGGGGGCACCAGCGTGGCCAGAACGGCGGCCGCCCCGAACGCGCCGACCGCCAGCACCAGCTCGCCGGTGGAGACCCGGCGGAGAGCCCGGAGCGACGACTCGACCCGGGGGACGTTCCGCCACCGGTTGATGCCCCCGAGCGCGGCCAGCGCGACGATCAGGCCCGCCTTGAGCAGCACGAGCTGGCCGTAGCCCGTCGTGAAGAGCGCGCCCCATTCGCCGACCTCGTTCACCGCCCGCAGCACGCCGGTGACGGCCACCCCGGCGAGCGCGAAGGCGGCCACGGCCGAGAACCGGCGGACCGCTGCGGCCTTCAGTGCGCTGGGTTTGCCGCGAACCCCGAAGAGGAGCGCGGCCAGGCCGCCGAGCCAGATCCCGAGGGCCAGGAAGTGCAGCCACTGGGCGATGACCTTCGCCCAGGCCAGGTCCCCCCGGGCCGCCGCGTGGCCGGCGGCCACGTGGGCGAGCATCGCGCCGGCCCCGGCGATCCCTGCCACCAGCAGCATCGCCCGCCGCGACCGCGGCCACAGGGCCGCCCCCAGGAGGGCGGTGCCGGCCAGCGCGATGGCCCCGGCCCGATACAGGAGCGCCCGCCCGGGCGTCGTGGGGAGGAACTCACCGAAGCCCACGTCGGCCGATCGCTGCTGCGCCACAGCCAGGACGACCAGGCCGACCACGGCCACGCCCCAGGCCCAGCCGGCCATGCGGCGAACCGGCCAGGGACACACCACGAACACGAGCGAGCCGACCCAGGTCGCCCCGACGAGCAGGCCCAGGCCGATGTACAGCACGAGCCGGCCGGCCACCTCCAGCGGTGACGGCTCGGTGGCCTCGATCTCCGGTGCCTCGGCCGGGGCCACCTGGAGCGGGGAGACCCCGATGCCGAAGGCGAACGTCCCACCGCTGGGGTGGCCGTCGACCTTCGACACGGTGCGCCACGTGACCGTGTACACGCCCTCCTCGAGCGCCGGCACCTCGACCGAGAGCGACCCGGGCTCCCCGGACACGGCCGACGGCTCCCCGGTCTGAAGCGTGGCCCCCGACCGGTCGAGCAGCGAGACCTCCGACAGGGGCAGCTCCGGAGCCTCGGTGAAACGGAGCACGATCCCCGCGGGCGCCTCGTCGAGGCGGGAGCCGTCCGCCGGGTCCGAGGACTCGAGCAGGGCGTGGGCGTCGGCGGGCCCGGGCGTGGCCAGGATCAGGACGACCCCGACCACCGCCCAGGCCCGCCGACGGGTCACCGGATCAGGCCGGTCGCCGCCGAACCGCCAGGACCAGTGCGATCAGCGCCAGCGCTGCCGCGCCGATCGCCACCCACAGGGCCACGTCCGACCCTTCGTCCTCGGCCGGCTCCTCCGCCGACAGCTCCTCCACCCTGCCGCTCAGCCGGTCCAGGGCCTCGGCGATCTCGCCGCGAGTGGGGTCCTGTTCGGGGAACTCGGCGTCGGTGGGGTTCTGCACGTCGTTGAAGGTGTCCGGGCCGGAGGTGAAGGTCTCGTCGAACTGCTCGCCCTCGACGGTCCCCGTGACATGGAACGAGTACGTGCCCGGCCGCGTCGGGATGATGTACGCGACGTAGTGGCCGGGATCGCCGAAGGCCGGCTCCAGGGGCATCGGCTGGGTGGTCGTCTCCGCGTCCTCGCCGCCGAAGGCCACCACGGCATCGAGCTCGGCGTCCTCGACGGGATCCTCCCGGTGCATGATGCGGACCGACACCTCGTTGCCGAAGCCGGCGTAGGCCGGCTCGCTGGCCCAGCCCACCACGACGTCATGGTCGCCCACCCGCCGCTGCTCGTGGGCCGAGGCCACTCCGGCGGTCCACATCATCGCGACCGCGATCACCGAGGCCGCGACCGCACGGGCAAGGCCCCGGCCGCGCTTCGTCCGCTTCTCCATGCGTTCGCCCTCCCTCCCTCGTTCGTCGCCGGCCGCGGACGCGGCCGGGGTGGTCAGGCCAACGAGGGGACGGGCGGGGCCCGGCTGCCGACCGAGCCCGGCCGGCGGAGGCGCGGCAGCGGGCTCCTGGGGACCGGCCGGGGGAGCGATCGGGGCACCCGGTGAGGGCGCCGACGCAGCATCGCCGCCACGGCCCGGACCGCCCGGCCGAACAGGTCCAGCAGCCAGGCGGCCAGCACCGCCAGGAACGGCTGGACGACCAGGCCGATGAACACGGCCGGGTCGGTCAGGGCCTCGAGCACCGAGCC
>JBQGDK010000122.1:0-3801 GCA_052039025.1 Actinomycetota bacterium | reverse complement strand
TGGGGATCCGCGGGCCGCTGTTCACCCCGCAGGACCTGGTGGACGACGAGCGGTTCGGGTTCGCCATCGTCGGGGCCATGGACATGGAGCAAATCGGGATCGCCGGTGCGGTGGAGCGGATCCGCGAGCGCATCGGCGAGGCGCCGGTGTACGTGTCGGTCGACATCGACGTGCTCGATCCCGGCCAGGCCCCGGGGACGGGGACGCCCGAGGCCGGTGGCCTGACCAGCCGGGAGCTCCTCGGCATCCTCCGCGGACTGGCCGGCCTGCCGATCGTGTCGGCCGACGTGGTCGAGGTGGCGCCGGCCTACGACAGCGCTGAGATCACCGCTATGGCCGCCTCCCACGTCGCCTACGAGCTCCTCGGCCTGTTCGCCTCCGGCTGAGGGGGCCGAGGTCCCGGCCCCGGCGGGCCGTTCGGCCCTGGGCGCGAGGCCGGTGCCGTTCGACCGTGGCGCGACGCGGGTAGGCGAGGAAGGGAGGGCGTGATGAGTACGAGAGGAGCGGTCGTTAGGGGAGGGGCCCTGGTCGCGGCGGCCCTGCTGGCCGGGCTGGTCCTGACGGCCTGCGGGGACGGCGGGTCGACGGTGGGCGTCACGCTCCAGGAGTTCTCGGTCATCCCGGCCGAGGAGTCGGTCTCCGCCGGGGAGGTCACCTTCGAGGTGGAGAACACTGGGCCTAATGACCTCCACGAGTTCGTCGTCATCAGGACCGACCTGGCCCCCGATGCCCTGCCGACCGACGAGAACGGCGCAGTCCTAGAGGAGGGCGAGGGGATGGAGGTCATCGACGAGATCGAGGACATCCCGGTCGGCGACACGCAAAGCCTGACGGTGGACCCCCTGGAGGCCGGGAACTACGCCCTCATCTGCAATATCTGGGACGAGGAGGAGCAGGAAGCTCACTACGCGGAGGGGATGCACACCGGGTTCACGGTGGAGTAGCCGCCACACGCTCCCACCGACCGCGGCGGCCACCTACCGCGGTCGGTGGGGTCATGGTCCGCGACCCGGGTCAGCCCGACACGATCTGGATCGTCCTCAGGTCGAACGATGAGAACAGGTCGCCTCCTTCCTCGATGGAGGCCACGGCCGAAGCCTCGGCGCTGCCGAGCCCGAAGGAACCCTGGGGCGCCGCCACCCTGACCGAGACCGCGTGTGGCAGGGCGTCGCACGGGGTCGGCCCGAACGTCCCCGTTCCGACGACCTGGCCGTCGTAGATCCTGACCTCCCCGCCCCGGCCCACGGCGCTCATCGGGCATGTCACCGTCACCCCGATCAGGGCCGAGCCGTCGCCCTGGAGGGTCGCCGTGTCGTCGAGGACCGCCGCCACGCTGGGGCGCACCCGGAGGCTGGCCGAATCCTCGGCCCGCTTGTTCGGCCCCTGACCCACGACCAGGACAACGTGCGTGTCGGCGGGGCCCGTCTGGAAGGTGCCGCTGACCACCGGCACGGTGACCGTCACGCCGTTCGTCAGCCGGTTGCAGGACGGCGTGAAAGAGCCCTGACCGAAGGCCTGCGCCTGGCTCACGGTGGCCGTGGCCTCGATGATGGTCCACTTCCGGTCGCACCTCGTGGTGATGTGGAACCGCATCGACCGGCCGTCCGGCGTGATCGACGACTGGTCGGAGTCGATCTGCACCTCCAGCGCCGTCCGGTGGGCCCGGGCCGGGAGAGCGCCCGCCACGAGCAGCCCCATGAGCCCCGCGAGGACGATACAGCGACTGAGGACCGTGCTGCTTGCCACGGCGACCACCTCCTGTGGCGAGCCGGAAGGCTCGTTCGGGGGTAGTACTGACCGATCGCCCGAAAGGATTGCCCGGCCACGGTCTTTCGGGTCAGCTCGGGGGAAGTCTTCCCTCCAGCGGCGCTCCGCCGTCGCGAGGGATCAGGATGACCGCGGCCACCCGATCCAGGCCGGGCGGCAGCGTCAGGCCGGCTCCCCGTGTGTCGGCTCCGATCGCGAGCGAGCCGATCCGGTGGCGATCCCCCGATCGGTCGAGGATCTCGACGTCGAACGGCCCCTCCGGACCCCCCGGGTCGATGACCGCGAAGATCCACGACGGCCGTCCGAGGTAGACCGCCACGTGACCGGCCCTCGTGCCCTCGGGACGCCGGAGGACCTCGACGCCCAGGTACGTGCCGTCGGCCCGGTCCAGGGCGGTCCGGAGCAGGGCCGCGGCCTGACGGTCCGAGCGGGTGGCGAGCCAGGCCCAGCCGCCGCCGACGACCGCCCCGGCCGTCGCGGCGGCCACGGACAGCGACAGGATCCGTCGCCACCGAACCCGGCGGGGCGGGCCGGCGCCCCGGGCGAGGCGTGCCAGCGTCCGGGATTCGAAGCCGGCAGGCGGCTCCCGCTCCGGCGCCAGGAGGAGGACCTCGTCCCTGGCGTCCGCCAGGCCGGCCAGCAGCGAGCGGCATTCAGGGCAGGCCTCGAGGTGAGCCAGCGCCCGGCCCCGCTCCTCCCCGGCGGCCACGTCCATGGCCAGCTCCGCCGCCAGGCTTCGGGTTTCCTCGTGGCTATCGGTCATTGGTCACCTCGAAGGTCTCCCGCAATCGCTGCATCCCGGTTCGGATCCGGGTCTTGGCGGTGCCCAGTGGGATGCCCTCGATCTCCCCGATCTCCCGGGCGGTCCGTCCGAAGAAGGCCGACATCAGGACCGCCCGGCGCTGCTCCTCGGGGAGCTCGACGAGCGCGCGCCTGACGCGATCGGATTCGTCGGCCAGGACGCCTCGGGCCTCGGGGTCGGAACGGGTGTCGGCCCGGAGGTCGATCAGGACGCTCGGGTCGACGGGGACCTGCCGATGCATCCGGAGGGCGTCGACGGCCACGTTCCTGGCGATGGCCAGGAGCCAGGTGAGCACCCGTCCGCGCGCCGGGTCGAACGAGCCCGCGTGGCGCCACGCTCGCATGAACGTCTCCTGAGCCACCTCCTCCGCCACGCCCGGGTCACCGACGATGGTCACCGCGAGGCCGAAGACCCGGCCCTGGAACCGCCGGACGAACGCCGCCGAGCCGTCCGGGTCGCTCGAGGCCAGCCCGGCGAGCAGGGACTCATCGGAGAGCGACCTCACCGCCACACATACGGTCCCGAACCGCGGATGGATTGGACCTCCCCGGGACCGGCCCGGCCCACTCGGGCGGGCCGGAGCCGCTGCGTTCAGGGCGCGCAGGGCGGTGGAGAGCGGGCCGGCCGTGCCAGTGACCGTGGTGCTGGTGGACGTATCGCCGCGGCGGCGGGTCTGCCGATCGCCGGTGCGATCCGACAGGATGTCCTCCACGCGAGCATCGCGGGCTCCTCGAGCGGCCGCTCAGCGCCAGTCGACCGTGGCCACGGCCACCGGCTCGGCGAAGCCCTTCGGCGTGACCTGGCGGGGCTCCGACGCGGGCACGCCCTCGGCCAGCTGGAGGGTCTGCCCCGTCGCCAGGACCTCGCCACCCTCGGCCAGACCGGCGATCCGGGCGGCCAGGTGGACCTCCGACCCGCTGTAATCCTGGCCCCGCCGGACGGCCTCGCCGGCGTGGACACCGATGCGGACCTGGAGGGCGAAGCCGTGCTCCCGGCGGTGCTCGGCGAGGGCGCGCTGGATCGCGATGGCCGCGGCCAGGGCCGCCCGAGGCTCCTCGAAGGCAACGAAGTAGCCGTCGCCGGTGTGATGCGCCACCTCGCCGCCGTGCGCCCCGAACAGCGAGCGGAGCGTGGCGTCGTGCCAGCGGAGGAGCTCCTCCCACGCGTCGTCGCCGATCGCTGCCGCCAGGTCCGTCGACCGAACGATGTCGGTGAACATGAACGTCCGGCCC
>JBQGDK010000121.1:0-4096 GCA_052039025.1 Actinomycetota bacterium | reverse complement strand
CCCTCGCGACGGCGGGCCCGGTCGGGGTCGAGGATCGCCACCAGCCCGACCGGCTGGATCGACCCGAAGTCCTTCACCGCGGCGGCGGAGCCGACGATCACCCGGTCCGGCTCGGGCGGCACCGCCTGGTTTGCCGACTCGACGCGGGTCACCGGGAGCCGCGTGACCCGACGCGCCCACTCCTCCACCCGCTCCGTCCCGCCCCGCTCGACCGCGAACCGGTCGGAGCCGCACGTCGGGCACACGGCGTCGGCATGGCAGACCGCGCAGGTCGACTGCCCCTCGCGCAGCACGACCGGCCCCGCGCACCGGGCGCATCGGGCCGGCTCACCGCACCGCCGGCATGCCCGGGCGATGCCGTACCCGTGCCGGGAGATCAGGAGGAAGGCGCCGTCGGCGTCGCGGAGCAGCCGAGCCAGCCGCGGGGACCGATCCTCGCGCTCCGGCGGCGTCGTTTCCACGAGCGGGGCCGCGGCCCGCTCGGCCGAGCGCGGCGCCCGGACCACGGCGATCGCCCCGGCATCGGCCAGGACGGAGGTCTCCGTCGAGCCCGCGAGCCCCGACAGCACGCACACCGCGCCCTCGAGCCGGGCCCGGGCCATGGCCACCTCGCGAACGTGGTGCCGGGGGGCGCGCTCCTCGCGGTGTCCGGGGTGGGCCTCGCGGTGGACCCAGACCAGGCCGAGGTCCGGCACCGGGGCGAACACGGCCGAACGCGTGCCGATCACCACGCGGCACCGGCCGGCCAGCATGTCGAGCCAGGCCCGGTACCGCTGGCGCGGCTCCCCCCCGACGTAGAGGAGCGCGTCGCCCCCCAGGGCCTCGGCCAGGACCCGGGCGGTGGCGGGGAGCGGATCAGCCTCGGGGACCACCACGACCGCTCGGCGTCCGCCATCGAGACAGGCCAGCACCGCCTCGCCGCACACCTCTGCCTCCTGGCCCGGAAGCGGCCGGACGACGAAGGTCCCCGAGCCGTCGCGACACGAGGAGAGGAGCGCGTGACCCTGGCCGTATCCCCCGAGGCGCTTCGGCCACGTGAGGGAGCGCACCTCGACGAGGGGTTCCGCGGCGGTGATCGTCTCCTCCGAGGCCACCCGAGGGGGCGGCATGGCCCCGATCGCCAGCGAGAGCGGGACCACGTACCGCTCGGCCATCCACCGCGCCAGCGCGATGAGCCGGTCGTCGACGATCGGCACCTTCGACACCACGCGGCGGACCGGGAGGACCCGGCCCGGGCTGTCCACCGCGGGCCCCAGCACCCAGCCACGGACGGTCCGCCCGTGGAACGGGACCGAGACCAGGAGCCCCGTTCCCGGCGCGTGCTCCTCGGGAAGGAGGTAGGTGAAGGGGCGGTCAAGCTCGAGGCGCGGGAGATCGACGGCGACGTCGACCGGGACGCCGATCGGCTCAGGCGAGGGCCCGGCGGAGGTCCTCGGCGCGGTCGGTCTCCTCCCAGGGGAAGCCCTTCCGGCCGAAGTGGCCGTAGCAGGCGGTCTCCCCGTAGATCGGTCGGCGGAGATCGAGCGTGTCGATGATCGCGGCGGGCCGGAAGTCGAACAGCTCGACCAGCGTGGCCTCCAGCCGGGCGGGATCCACCGCCTCGGTCCCGAACGTGTCGACCACGAACGAGACCGGGTGGGCCTTGCCGATCGCGTAGGCCACCTGGAGCTGAACGCGCTCGGCCAGGCCCGCGGCCACGACGTTCTTCGCCACGTACCTGGCCATGTACGCCGCGGAACGGTCCACCTTGGTGGCGTCCTTCCCGCTGAAGCACCCGCCCCCGTGCGGCGCCATCCCCCCGTACGAGTCGACCATGATCTTCCGCCCGGTGAGCCCCGTGTCGGCCTTGGGGCCCCCGACCTCGAACGTGCCGGTCGGATTGACGATCGGGCGCCAGCCCTCGTGCTCCACCCCGAACTCGACGAGCACGGGCTCGATCACGTGCTCCTTCACGTCGGGCTCGAGGAGCGAGTCCCGGTCGACGTTCGGCGCGTGCTGGGTGGAGATCACCACGGTGTCGACGCGAGCGGGGCGGCCGTCCTCGTATTCGATCGTGACCTGGCTCTTGCCGTCCGGCCGGAGGTACGGGATCACGCCCGCCTTCCGCACGTCGGCCAGCCGCTTCGCCGTCGCATGGGCCATGGCGATCGGCATCGGCATCAGCTGCTCGGTCTCCCTGCAGGCGTAGCCGAACATCATCCCCTGGTCGCCGGCTCCCGTCCGATCGAGCGGATCGTGCGAGCCCTCGTCGCGCTCCTCCTCGGCGTGCTCGACCCCCGCCGCGATGTCCGGGGACTGATCCTGGATCGATATGACCACGCCGCACGTCTCGCCGTCGATCCCGAAGCGCGAGTCCGTGTATCCGATGTCGGTGATCGTTCGCCGGGCCACGACCGGGATATCCACGTACGTCTCGGTGCTGATCTCGCCCGCCACCACCACGAGCCCGGTGGTGACGAGCGTCTCGCAGGCGACCCGGCCGTTCGGGTCGTCCTCCAGGATCGCGTCCAGGACCGCGTCGGAGATCTGGTCGGCGAGCTTGTCGGGGTGCCCCTCGGTCACGGACTCCGAGGTGAACAGGTGTCGACGGGCCATGTCGCCGGATTATAGACGGGTCATCATCGGCGACCCCGCTCTGAGTCGCACCCGCGGCACCACGCGCCCGCCCGGATCGTGGAACCGAAGCTCTCGGGCCGGATGTCCGCTTGTCCGCCATCCGCCCTCGTGGATCAGGCGGTGGTGCGCGTGGCAGAGGAGCACTAGGTTGTCCAGGTTCGTGGACCCGCCATCGGCCCAGTGGACCAGGTGGTGTGCGTGGAGCCACCGCTTCCGCTCGCATCCGGGGAACCGGCATGCGGCGCCGTCACGGTGACGAAGCACCCGGAGCAGCGGGCCCGGGACCGTCCGACCGCGCCGACCAACCCCGAGCGGGTGCCCACCCCGCTCGACCAGCCACTCGATCTTTCCGTCACAGGCCATCCGGCGGATCGACTCCGAGGCGAGCCGCTGTCCCCCCTCGGTCTCGGCCAGCCAGGGGCCCGTCTCCCGCTCCTGCCCAGCCAGCTCCTCTGCTCCCGCGTGGACCACCACCGTGGCGGGTTCGGGGTCCGCGGACAGGTCCACCAGGGCATCGGCCAGCCGGGCGCCGGTGGGATCGGCGGCGTCGGGGTCGGCCGGGATCGCCTCCGCCCGACCGTGGATGGCGGTCTGCAGGACGGTGCCCTCCTCGGCCGGAAGCATCCCCTCCAGCCACAGCACCGAGCGCTCCCGGTCCCAGTCCAGGCGGAGGAACCGCTGCCTCCGGACCTTCTCGGCCTCCCGGGCCCGGAGCCGCTCGTGCCGCCGAGCCTCGCGCCACAGGGCCGCGGGGCGCATCCCCGGGGCCCGCTCGGCCCACCTGGCGTCGGTTCCCGCTGCGGCGAACCTGGTCAGGGGCCGGAGCTGATCCCAGGACAATCTGCCGGAGGAGTACGCATCGCCGATCCGCGGGAGGCTCTCCAGCGCGTGGGCCACCCGGACCCACTCCCGAGCGGTACCCCAGCCCAGGCCGTACCGTCCGGCCAGCCAGGACGTCACGCTGGTTGCCCCATCCCGACGCCACCGACCCCGGTGCTCCACCTCGACAACCGCCCGGAGGGCCTCGGCCGAAACCGCCGCCATCTCGCCGACGGCCCGGTCCAGTGCATCAACCGGCTCGGAGTCGCGTGGGCCCGCGAATCTCATGGCTGTGATTCTAGGATGGGGCACTGACACGAACGAGACGTTGTCGGGACCAGACGGGTCGCTACCTCGGTAGGAGGGCGGCGAGCCGGTCGCAGATGGCAGAGGCGAGCCCGGCCTTGACCCACTCGCGGAGCTCGATGTCGTCGCCATTGGCCGCCAGGAGCATGGCCCGGTTCGTATCGGCCTCGAAGCCGGTGCCGGGCGCGCCGACCTCGTTGACGACGATCAGGTCGAGGCCCTTCTCCCGGAGCTTCGACCGGCCGGCCGCCTCGAGGTCCCCGGTCTCGGCGGCGAACCCGACCAGGACCCGGTGGCCCTTCCGCTCCCCCAGCTCCCGGAGGATGTCGGGCGTGGGCTCCAGGAGCAGCTCGGG
>JBQGDK010000120.1:0-1887 GCA_052039025.1 Actinomycetota bacterium | reverse complement strand
CGACGGGACCGTGACGGAGGTGGCGGTGAAGCCCGGCGACGTCGTGCAGACGGGCCAGACGCTCATGGTCATCGAGTAGGGTGACCCGGTGAAGGTCGCGGTCATCGGCACCGGGCACGTCGGTCTGACCACGGCCGCGACACTGGCCCACATCGGGCACGACGTCACGGCCACCGACTCCGACGGCGAGAAGATCGAGCTCCTCCGCCGGGGCGGCATGCCGTTCTTCGAGCCGGGCCTCGAGGAGCTCGTCCGGGACGGGGGGGAGGTCGGCCGGCTCCGGTTCACCGCCGACCCGGTCGAGGCGCTCCGCGACGCCCGGGTGGCGTTCCTGTGCGTGGGGACGCCCCCGCGATCGTCGGGCGAGGCGAACCTGACCGCGGTGGAGCGGTCGGCCGAGCTCGTCGGCGTTCACGCCGGCGGCACCACCGTACTCGTCGAGAAGAGCACGGTTCCGCTGGGAACAGCCGCCCGCGTGACCGAGATCCTGGCCCGCCACCGGCCCGACGACGGCCTCGCGGTGGTGTGCAACCCGGAGTTCCTCCGCGAGGGCAGCGCCGTGGAGGACTCGCTGCGCCCCGACCGCATCCTCGTGGGGAGCGGCTCCCACGAGGCCCTGGTCGTGATGCGCGAGCTGTACGCCCCGTTGGTCCGCGAGGACACCCGGTGGATCGAGACCGACCTCCAGACCGCCGAGCTGGCCAAGCACGCAGCCAACGCCTTCCTGGCCCTGAAGGTGTCGTTCGCCAACGCCCTGGCTCGCATCGCCGAGGCGGCCGGGGCCGACGTCGAGGCCGTGACCGAGGTCATGGGCGCCGACCCCCGGATCGGCCCGGCCCACCTGTCGGCCGGCCTGGGCTACGGGGGATCCTGTTTCCCGAAAGATCTGCTGGCGTTCGAGCGTCTGGCCGGCCGTCTTGGGTACGACTTCCCCATGCTTCGCGAGGTGGCCCGGATCAACGAAGAGGCCCTGGACGCGGCGTTCCGAAAGGTCGAGGGGGCCCTGTGGAACCTGGAGGGCAAGCGGGTGGCGCTCCTCGGCCTGGCCTTCAAGCCGGGGACCGACGACATCCGGTACTCGCCGGCGCTCGGGCTGGCGGAGCGGCTCCTGGAGGCCGGGGCGATCGTGGTCGGGTACGACCCCCAGGCCGGGCCGAACGCCAAGGCCGAGCTCCCCGGCCTGGAGATCGTCGACGACCCGTACGAGGCCGTGACCGGCGCCGACGCGGCGGTCGTGTGCACGGAGTGGGAGGAGCTCGTGGTCCTCGATCTCGAGCGGGTCCGCGACGCGATGCGCCTCCCGATCGTGGTGGACGGGCGCAACGTGTTCGAGCCGGCCGAGATGGGCCGGCGCGGGTTCACGTACCTGCCGACGGGACGCCCGGCGGTGCGGCCGTGACCAGGGCCGTGGTCACCGGCGGGGCCGGCTTCCTGGGATCACACCTCAGCCGCCGGCTCCTGGAGGAGGGGTGGGAGGTGGTCGTGCTCGACTCGCTCCTCACCGGGAAGGCCGAGAACGTGGCCGACCTCCTGTCCAGGGACGGGTTCCGGTTCGAGCGCTACGACGTGACGAACTACCTGCACGTCGACGGGCCCATCGACTGGGTGCTCCACCTGGCCTCGCCGGCCTCGCCGGCCGACTACCTCGAGCACCCCATCCACACGCTGAAGGTGGGGGCCCTGGGGACCCTCCGGGCGCTGGGGATGGCCAAGGCGAAGGGGGCCGGCTTCTTCCTGGCGTCCACCTCCGAGGTGTACGGCGATCCCCAGGTCCACCCCCAGCCCGAGTCGTACTGGGGGCACGTGAACCCCGTGGGCCCGCGGGGCGTGTACGACGAGGCCAAGCGGTACGCCGAGGCGATGACCGCCGCGTACCGTCGCGCCCAC
>JBQGDK010000119.1:0-2109 GCA_052039025.1 Actinomycetota bacterium | reverse complement strand
TTAGCACTCTCCGTGGGAGAGTGCCAGCAGACGGCTGAGAGCCCAGGAGGGAGTCCATGGCAGCGAAGATCATCACGTTCGACGAGGACGCCCGGCGGGCCCTGGAGCGGGGCATGGACCAGCTGGCGAATGCGGTCCGGATCACCCTGGGTCCGAAGGGCCGGAACGTGGTCCTCGAGAAGAAGTGGGGCGCCCCGACGATCACCAACGACGGGGTGTCGATCGCGAAGGAGATCGAGCTTGAGGACCCCGAGGAGAAGGTCGGGGCCGAGCTCGTCAAGGAGGTCGCCAAGAAGACCGACGACGTGGCCGGGGACGGCACGACCACGGCGACCGTGCTGGCCCACGCGATGGTCCGGGAGGGCCTCCGGAACGTGGCCGCAGGGGCCAACCCGATGTCGCTGAAGCGGGGCATCGAGCAGGCCGTCGAGTCGGCGGTGGAGCAGATCAAGAACCAGGCCAAGGAGATCGAGGAGAAGGACGAGATCGCACACGTGGCGGCCATCTCGGCCGGCGACTCGGAGATCGGCCAGCAGATCGCCGAGGCCATGGACAAGGTCGGCAAGGACGGCGTGATCACCGTCGAGGAGTCGCAGACGTTCGGGATGGAGCTGGAGCTCGTCGAGGGGATGCGCTTCGACAAGGGCTACATCTCGCCGTACTTCATCACCGACCCCGAGCGGATGGAGGCGGTCCTCGAGGAGCCCTACGTCCTCCTGGCCAACCAGAAGATCTCGGCGGTCAAGGACATCCTGCCGGTCCTCGAGAAGATCATGCAGTCGGGCAAGTCGCTCGTTGTGATCGCTGAAGATGTCGAGGGCGAGGCGCTGGCCACGCTGATCGTCAACAAGGTCCGGGGGACGTTCAAGTCGGCCGCGGTGAAGGCCCCGGGTTTCGGCGACCGGCGGAAGGCCATGCTTCAGGACATCGCCATCCTCACCGGCGGGCAGGTGATCTCAGAGGAGATCGGGCTGAAGCTGGAGAACGCTCAGCTCGACATGCTGGGCAAGGCCCGGAAGGTCGTGATCACGAAGGACGAGACCACGATCGTCGAGGGCGCCGGGAAGGACGACGAGATCAAGGGCCGCATCAACCAGATCAAGGCCGAGATCGAGAAGACGGACTCGGACTACGACCGCGAGAAGCTCCAGGAGCGGCTGGCCAAGCTGGCCGGAGGGGTCGCGGTGATCAAGGTCGGCGCGGCCACCGAGGTCGAGCTGAAGGAGAAGAAGCACCGGATCGAGGACGCCGTGCAGACCACCAAGGCGGCCGTCGAGGAAGGAATCGTCCCCGGCGGTGGCGTGGCGTTGCTGGCGGCTCAGCCGGCCCTGGACAAGCTCGACCTCGAGGCCGACGAGGCCACCGGGGCACGGCTGGTCCGTCGGGCCCTGGAGGAGCCGATCAAGCAGATCGCCGTGAACGCCGGCCTGGAGGGCGGCGTGATCGTGGAGAAGGTCCGCACCCTCGACGCCGGGTGGGGACTGAACGCGGAGATCGGCGACTACGTCGACATGTTCAAGGCCGGCATCGTCGATGCCACGAAGGTCACCCGCTCCGCGCTCCAGAACGCTGCCTCGATCGCCGCGCTCTTCCTCACCACGGAGGCCGTGGTGGCGGAGAAGCCGGAGAAGGAGAAGGCCCCGCCGATGCCCGGTGGCGGGGACATGGACTTCTAGCTCGGCACGCGCTGGGAGGGCCGGGCCGCGGCCTTCGGGAACGAGAGGTGTTCCCTCCGGCCACGGCCCGGCCCTTCCGTCCGAGCACTCGCGATCGGCTTCTCGGGTCCGCCGTACAATCGGCGCGTGGTGAAGGTGCGGTTCCACCTGACGTTCCCGGGTGACCTGGTCGAGGAGCCGGTCATCCACACGCTGGGCACGCGGTTCGGGCTGGTGACCACGATCCGACGGGCGAACCTCGAAGAGGGTTCGGGCTGGGTCATCCTGGAGATGGAAGGGTCCGACGAGGCGCTGCGAGACGCTCTGGCGTGGCTCCGTGAGCAGCGCGTGGCCGTGGACCGGATCGAGGGGAGCTAGGGGTGGCCGGGCGCAGGATCCTCCTGATCGACCATCGGCCGGAGCACATGCGCCAGCCGGTCCTGCGGCTCCAGCT
>JBQGDK010000118.1:0-1611 GCA_052039025.1 Actinomycetota bacterium | reverse complement strand
CGAGTCGCTCACCGGGCTCCGGCCGGCGGCCACGGGCGAAGGCCGCGCCCTCCATCGGGCCCCGGCCCTCGGGGACGATCAGGTCGAGAGCCACCGATCCCCGACCCGCCGCCACCACGAGCCGGTCCGCCTCGAGGATCGATCCCGGTGGCCCGCTGCCGGCCCCCGGCGTGACCCGGAGCACCTTCACCACCCGCCCCCTGAACAGCGTCCTCGCCCCCGGCTCCGGCGACAGTGCCCGGACCCGTCGGGCCACGGCCTCGGCAGGCTCGGTCCAGTCGATCCACTCCTCCTCGGCCTTCAGCTTCGGGGCCAGGGTCGCGGCCGCCTCGTCCTGGGGTCGCTCATTAAGGCTACCCGCGGCGAGCCCGTCAAGGGTCTCCAGGAGGAGCCGGCCGCCGAGCAGAGCCAACCGCTCCCCCAGCGACCCCGCGTCGTCGTCCGGCCGGATCGGCTCTTCCACCTGGAGGAGGATCGGTCCCGCATCCATGGCCTCGTCCATCCGGATCGTGGTCACACCGGTCGTCTCCAGACCCTCCAGGATCGCCCGGCGGACGGGGTCGGCGCCCCGAAGGGCGGGGAGGACCGAGAAGTGGACGTTCACGGGAGCCACCCTGGGGACGTCGAGCACCTCGGCGGGGAGGATCTCTCCGTACGCGACCACGGCGAGGACGTCCGGCGCCGATCCCCGCAGGGCCTCCAGCCCCTCGCCCCGGCGCACGGTGGGCGTCTCGACGAGCGGCAGGCCGAGCCGGCGGGCCGCCCCGGCCACGGCGGTGGGGCGGAGCCGACCGCCCCGCCCGGCCGGCCGGGGATCACGGGTCAGCACGAGGCCGACCTCGTGCCCGGACCGGGCCAGGGCCTCCAGCGAAGGCACCGACCAGAGGGCATTGCCCAGGAAGGCCACCCGCATGGGAGCCCTAGAGCGAACGGGCGGGGTCGTGGGCGACGGGCTGGAGGCCCAGGGCCTGATCCCGGAGCGCGGCCAGGGCCTCGCCCCGATGCTCCGCGTCGAGCCGGTCGATGAACAGCACGCCACCGAGGTGATCGACCTCGTGCTGGAGGACCCGGGCCAGCAGGTCCTCCGCCTCGATCGTCACCTCGTCCCCGTCGAGGTCGAACCCCTCGGCCCACACCTTCTGCGCCCGACGCACCGGGAAGTAGAGCCCCGGCAGCGACAGACAGCCCTCCTCATCGACCTGCTCCCCCCATTCGTCGCGGAGGACGGGGTTCGCCAGCGCCCGGGCCCCGGCCTCGTCCTGGACGTCGAACACGACCAGCCGGAGCGACCTGCCGACCTGCGGCGCTGCCAGGCCGACGCCAGGGGCCTCGTGCATCGTGACGATCATGTCCTCGGCCAGCCGGCGGAGGGCCCGGTCGAAGGACTCGACGGGCCGGGCCGGCTCCCGGAGCACCGGGTCGCCGAACGTGCGGATCGGCATCACGGACATGTGCGCCTCACAGGTGCGGCTCGGCCTCCACCCTGGACACGATCCCCTCCCCCACCAACGTCTCGATGCGCTCTCGGAACCGGGCCACGGCACCGGGCTCGATCGTGATCAAGGATACCGTCTCACCGTCGACGCTCGAGTGGAGGAGGGAGATGGGGCG
>JBQGDK010000117.1:0-8122 GCA_052039025.1 Actinomycetota bacterium | reverse complement strand
GGCCAGCCGCTTCCACGTGGCCCGGCTCACGGCCTCCGTCCGGCTCATCCCCTGAACCTTGTGGAACGCGAGCACGGCGTCGCCGGTCCGATGGTCGAACCCGCGGTTCGGTCTCGGCACGAGGTACCCGAGGTCGCGGAGCCGCTGCTCGAGGGCGGCCACCCACCGCCCATTCGAGCCCTGGCGGAGCGGCGGCGGCGTGCGCACCCGGTGGGCACCGCTGGTGGCCTCGGCCGGCTCGTGATCGGCGTCGTCGAAGGTCGCCACGGCCCGGTATCGGCCCGGCCGGAGAACTTCCAACTCGGCGACATAGCCGTCGCCGCTCACCGGGGCCTCGGCCCGGTCCGCGACCTTGTCGCCCCGGAAGAGCGTGACGTTCACCGAGGCGCCGGGATGCTCCGGGACGAGGCGTCCGGACACCACGGCGGTGCCGAAGAGCTGAACCCCGGCGATCCCCGCGGTGAGCTCCGGCTGCACCAGCAGCTGGACCGGCGGGCTCTGGTCCGTTCCCACCCGGGCGGCCACGAGGCGGTTGCGGTCCGGGATGAAGCCCACGGCGAACGTGCCCGCCCCGTCCGTCGAGGTGCTGGTCAGGACGGTGCCGGGCGCGTCGGCGTCGACGATCTCCACGGCGGTGCCGGCCGGCGGGGCCGGCGCCACCGACCCCGAGAGCGCGACGGACTCGCCGAACGCGACCGTGGTCGGCGAGGCGGCGAGGGTCACGGCGGCGGCCGAGGCCGGCGAGGCGGGCACCACGGAGAGGGCCAGGGCCGCTCCGAGGGCGGCGCCCGCTCCCCTCCACCGACCTCGAGCGCGGGCCGCCCCGTCCATGCGTCAGAAGGATACGGGACGACGAGTCAGGAGCGCACCCGGCCGTTGGCCCGGCGCATCCGGGGGACGGCCGTGCCGACCAGGATCACCGCGATGCCCACCAGGGACCCGATCGCAAGGGATCTGCTGGCCACGAACGTCATGGCCAGGGCCGAGGAGGCCAGGAGGGCGCTCCACAGGTACATCAGGAGCACGGCCTGTCGATGGGAGTGGCCGATCTCGAGGAGCCGGTGGTGGATGTGCTCCTTATCCGGCGCGTAGACAGGCCGGCCCCGACGGAGCCTGCGGACGATGGCCCACAGCACGTCGACGAACGGGACGGCCAGCACCAGCAGGGGGATCGCCGCGGGGATCGCAAGGGCGGCCACGTCGGGCGTGGTGGGGGCGTCGGTCCGGCCGACCCCCGAGATCGTGGCCGCTGCCAGCACGAGCCCGAGGAGCATCGACCCAGAGTCGCCCATGAAGATGCGGGCCGGGTTGAAGTTGTGGGGCAGGAAGCCGAGGGCGGCGCCGGCCACCACGACCGAGAACAGGTGGGCCGGCGACGGCCCCGCGAAGAGCGGGGCCCCGGTGCGGAAGGCGTACACGAAGAACGCGCCGGCCGCGATCGCCGTGACCCCGGCGGCCAGCCCGTCGAGGCCGTCGATCAGGTTCACGGCGTTCACGATCAGCAGCACTGCGGCCAGCGTGATCGGGACCGCCAGGTCCGGCGACAGCGACAGCACGCCCAGCCCCGGGAACCACACGAACCACAGCTGGACCCCGTAGAGGATCAGGAGCCCCCCCGCCAGGACCTGTCCGGCGACCTTCGCCGGCACGGAGACCGTCCGCACGTCGTCGTACGACCCCAGGGCCACGATCACCGTGCCGGCCAGGATCACGCCCAGGGGCTCCGAGGACTCCTCGAACAGCCTGCCGAACTCCGACGTCAGGGAGGCCACCCCGAACCCGACCAGGCAGGCCAGCCACAGGGCCAGACCCCCGAGCGTGGGGGTCGGCCTCGGGTGGACCTTCCGGTCGCTGGGCCGGTCGATCGCCCCGAACCGAAGGGCCAGGCTCCGCACGACCGGGGTGGCCAGGAACGCGGTGATCGCCGAGGCCACGAACACCAGGACGTACGGGAGCACGTCGCTACGGGTACGCCGGGAACCGCGCCGTCAGGGCGGCGACTCGATCCCGGGCCCGCTGTTTCACCTCCTCGTCGCCGGGCGACGCGATGAGCTCGCCGATGATCTCGGCGATCTCCTTCATCTCGGGCTCGTCCATCCCGAGGGTCGCCGGCCCGGGGGTCCCCACCCGGATCCCCGAGGCCGTGGCCGGCGGCAGGGGGTCGAACGGGATCGTGTTCTTGTTCAGGGTGATCCCCACCTCGTCGCAAGCGGCCTCCGCCTCCGCGCCGGTGATCCCGGCCGGCCGGAGATCGACCAGCGCGAGGTGGGAGTCGGTGCCCCCGCTCACCAGGCGGAGTCCCCGGTCGGCCAGCCCGGCGGCGAGCGCCCGGGACGTCCGGACCACGCGCTCCGAGTACTCGCGGAACGCCGGCGTCATGGCCTCCTTCAACGCCACGGCCTTCGCCGCGATGACGTGCTCGAGCGGCCCGCCCTGCATCATCCGGAACGCGGCCTTGTCCACGGCCTTGGCATGCTCCTCACGACACCGGATCATCCCGCCCCGAGGGCCCCGGAGCGTCTTGTGCGTGGTGAACGTCACCACGTCGGCGTGCGGGACCGGGTTCGGGTAGACGCCGCCCGCGACCAGCCCGATGAAGTGGGCCGCGTCGACCAGGAACACCGCGTCGACCTCGTCGGCGATCTCGCGGAACCCGGCGAAGTCGATCGTTCGCGGGTAGGCGGACCCGCCGGCCACGATGACCTTCGGTCGGTGCTCCCGGGCGAGATCCCGGACCCGGTCGAGGTCGATCACCTCGGTCTCCCGGTCGACCTCGTACGGCACGACGTTGAACCATTTCCCGCTGAAGTTCACGGGCGATCCGTGGGTCAGATGCCCGCCGTGTGGGAGGGCCATCCCGAGCATCGTGTCGCCCATCTCCATGAGCGCGAAGTACGCGGCCATGTTCGCCTGCGCGCCGGCGTGGGGCTGAACGTTCGCGTGGTCTGCGCCGAAGAGCTCCCTGGCCCTATCGATGGCCAGCTGCTCGACGACGTCGACCCATCGGCAACCGCCGTAGTACCGCTTCCCGGGGAGTCCCTCGGCGTACTTGTTGTTCATCGTCGATGCCTGCGCCGCCAGGACCGCGGGGCTGGTGAAGTTCTCCGAGGCGATCAGCCGGATCGTGGACCGCTCCCGCCCGAGCTCGCCGACCAACGCCTCGGCCACGTCGGGATCCGTGGCCTTCAGCGCGTCCCAGTCCGCAACCCACTCCTTCATCGCGACGACTCCTCGCTCTCGATCTCCTCGATCTGCCTGATCCGGCGTTCGTGGCGCCCTCCGTCGAACGGGGTCTGGAGCCAGGTCCGGGTGATCTCTCGGGCCAGCGCAGGGGCCACGATCCTCCCGCCCATCGAGAGGACGTTGGCGTCGTTGTGCTCGCGGGAGAGGATCGCCGTGAAGAGGTCGTTGCAGAGCGCCGCCCTGACCCCACGGACCTTGTTCGCGGCGATCTGCTCCCCCTGCCCGGAACCCCCCAGCACGATCCCCCGGTCGGCCCCCCCGTCCCGCACGGCCCGGGCCACCTTCACGGAGAAACCCGGGTAGTCGACCGGGCTCTCGGAATCCGTGCCGAGATCCTGCACCTCGTGGCCCAGCTCCTCCAGGAACCGGACCAGCTCCTTCTTGAGCTCGAACCCGGCGTGATCCGCTCCGATGGCCACCCGCACGCCGCCCCTACCCCTCCTCGGCCCGGACGGGCTGGCCGGCGAGGCCGCGGACGGCCGCGTCGACCAGCTCCTCGAGCTCCCAGGCGGTGGCGCGGTACGCCTCCATCCCCAGGCCGAGGGGGTCGGCCACGTCCTCGTCGGCCGGACGGGGCGCGGCGCCCTCGTACCGAAGCCGGTCGGCCTCGGCGAGCCTGGCCAGGAGGGACTCGCGGGAGGGCGGCGGGTCCGCCGGGGGCAGCGCCCCCAGGATCGCCACCAGGTCCTTCAGCGTGAACGTCTTCGACGTGGCCGACGGCGCCGCGTGCCGAACCTCGTCGCGCTGCTCGGCCGTCATCGTGATCACGACGTCCGCCCACGACGCCAGGTCCGGGAGGAAGGCCGTGGTCCGGTGGTCCGCGATGTCGACGCCCCGCTCCGCCGCGGCGGCCATCGCCTCCTCGGTCGCCCCGTACCCGGGCCGGGCCCACGTCCCGGCCGAGCGCACCCGGAGCCCGCCGCCGAGCAGCCGTCGGGACCGCTCCTCGAGGAACCCGTGGGCCATCGGAGAGCGGCAGATGTTGCCGGTGCACACGAGGAGAACCCGGAGCACGCGGGAAGTCTAGCGCAGGGCCTTCAGGACCTCGTCCGGGCGGATCGCACCGGCCCGCAGCACTCGAGGCTCCGGGCCCGACAGGTCCACGATCGTCGAGGGGACCGGCCAGCGCCGGCCGGCGCACAGGTACACGGCCACGGCCTCGCCGAGCTCGCGGCGAACGCCGTCGCACCCTTCAGGCGTGGGCCGCCCGGACCGGTTCGCGCTCGTCACCGCCAGTGGGCCGGTCCGGGCCAGCAGGGCCAGCGCCACGGCATCGTCGGGGACCCGGACGGCCACGGTTCCCCGCTCCGCGCCGAGATCCCAGGCCGCGGCGACCGGGGATCGGGGGACGACGAGCGTGATCGCGCCCGGCCAGAACCGGCTTGCCAGCGCCGCGGCCCGCCCGTCCATCGAGCCGATCATGCCGGCTTCCTCGATCCCCGCGGCGAGGACCGGCAGGGTGAGGTCGCGGGGCCGGCCCTTGGCCCGGAACAGCAGGTCGGTGGCCCCGGCCAGGTCGGGCCGGACGCCGACGCCGTACACGGTGTCGGTCGGCAGGACCACGAGCTGGCCCCGCGCCAGCGCCTCCTCGGCGGCGGCCAGGGCCTCCGCCTCCGGGCCGGTCAGCTCGAAAACCGCAGGCATCCTCGCGCCACCCGGTCCCGCCCGGCCAGGTCCGGGAGGATCTCGGCGCGGTCGAACCGCGTCGCCATGAGGCCCCGGACCTCCTCGGCCCGGGCGGCGCCGATCTCCACCGCGAGCCACCCGCCGGAGGCGAGCCAGGCGGGGGCCTCCTCGACCAGCCGCCGGGTGACGTCGGTGGTTCCCACCAGCGCCTCGTACGGCTCCGCCCGAACCTCGGCCGGAAGGGACTCGTACTCCTCGCGGGTCACGTACGGAGGGTTCGACACGACGAGGTCCACCGCGCCGCGGAGGTCGCCCGGGAGCGGCTCGAGCAGGTCGCCGTGGAGGACCTCCACCGCGAGATCGTGTCGCGACGCGTTCGCCCGGGCCACCCGGACCGCGTCCTCCGAGACGTCGGTGGCCCAGACCGTGGCCGACGGCCGGAGCCGCTTGATCGCCAGCGCCACCGCCCCGGTGCCGGTGCCGACGTCGACGACGGTCCCGCGCTCCGTGAGGACCTCGAGGGCCCGTTCGACCAGCACCTCTGTCTCCGGGCGGGGGACGAACACGCCGGGGGCCACGCCGAGCACCAGATCGAAGAACTGCTGCTCCCCGGTGAGGTACTGGAGAGGGACGCCGTGACACCGCTGGCACAGGGCCCGCCCGAACAACCGGGCCGTCCGGGTATCGAGCCCCTCCTCCCGGGCGTACACGCCGGCCCGGTCGGTCCCCAGGAAGTACGCCAGGAGCGCCTCGGCGGTCTCCCGGGGGCTCTCGACGCCGTGCCGGTCCAGGTAGTCCGCGGCCCGCCGCGCGACCTCGGCCGGCCTCACGACGCTCGCAGGTCCATCCGGTCGGCCAGCGCCCGGACCCGCTCGACCGGCACGGAATCGGTGCCCACAGAGGCCCGGAGGTAGAGCAGGAGCCGCCCCATCCGCCAGACGTACAGGACCACGGTCTCTGCCGGCGCGTCCGGGCTGCCCACGAAGGCACCGACCTCCTCACCAAGGCCGCGCCCCGGCAGCGGGTCGAGCTCGGCGGCGTCCTGGTACTCGAGCCAGCCGGCCATGGCGTCCGACGCGCCGGCCTCGGACCGGAACAGGGCCACGCGGGAGGAGACCTGCTCGAACCCCGGACGGGTGTCGATCGGCTCCCCGGACCGCCCCGGCCGTTCGAACAGCGCGGCGTGGCCGGCCACGAACCCGGCCTGGTCGAACGCCTCCTGCTGCACCGGGCAGCACCACGACGGCCAGAACCGCTCCAGGGTCAGGCTCCCCGAGCCGTCCTCGACGAAGCGGGTGGCGTCGGGAGCCTCCTCCGGCCGCAACACCAAGCCATCGAGGTCATCGGGCGAGTACGTGGGAGGCTCGTCGCCGGCGGCGGCCACCCGATCGGTCCCGTCGCACGAGGACGAAAGGAGCGCCACGACCGCCGCCCACAGCGTCAGCCTGCGGATCACTCGGCCCGAGCGAGGGCCTCGGCCCGCTCCCGTGCGGTCAGCGCCTCGACGAACTCGTCCAGCTCCCCCTCGCGGAGGATCGCATCGAGCCGGTGGGAGGTGACCCCGACCCGATGGTCGGTGACCCGGCTCTGGGGGAAGTTGTACGTGCGGATCTTCTCCGAGCGCTCCCCCGTCCCCACCTGAGCCCGGCGGGCGTCGGCCTCCTCGCGCTGCTGCCGTTCCTGCTCGAGCTTGAGGAGCCGGGCGCGCAGGTACCGCATCGCCTTCTCGCGGTTCTGGAGCTGGGAGCGCTCCTCCTGGACGCTGATCACGATCCCGGTCGGCTCGTGTGTGAGCCGGACCGCGGAGTCGGTGGTGTTCACCGACTGCCCGCCCGGTCCCGACGATCGGAACACGTCGAACTGGACGTCCTCCGGCCGCACCTCGACCTCGACCTCTTCGGCCTCCGGCAGGACCGCGACCGTGGCCGTCGAGGTGTGGATCCGACCGCCGGACTCCGTCTCGGGGATCCGCTGTACGCGGTGCACGCCGGACTCGTGCTTCAACCGCGAGTAGGCGCCCTCGCCCCGGATCTCCAGCACCACCTCCTTGAACCCACCGAGGTCGGAGGGGCTCGAGGACAGCACCTCGCTCTTCCACCGCCGATGCTCCGCGTAGCGCCGGTACATCCCCAGGAGGTCGGCGGCGAACAGCGCGGCCTCCTGGCCCCCCGCGCCCGCCCGGATCTCCAGCACCACGTTCTTCTGATCGTTCGGGTCCTTCGGGAGGAGGAGGATCTCCAGCCGCTGCTCGAGCTTGCGGGCCTGCTCCTCGGCCTGGGCGGCCTCCTGCCGGTAGAAGTCGCGACCCTCGGGGTCCTCCTCGGCTCGGGCCAGCGCGTGGGCCTCTTCCGCCTCGGCGACGGCCTTCCGGTGCTCGCGGGCGACCGACACGATCTCCTCCAGCTCTCGGTGCCTCCGCCCGAGGTCCCGCAGGCGGGCGGGATCGGAGGCGACCCGGGGACTGGACAGCTCCCGGGTCAGCTCCTCGTAGGTGCGTTCGATGTCCTCGAGCCGCTCACGCATGGCGAGACCCATTATCCGCGGTTCGGGGCCGCGCCTACTCCGGCTCGGGGACCGGCGGGGCCGGGGACTCGGCGGGCTCCCCCTCGGCCTCGGCGCCCTCCATCCGGCGGACCTCGCGGAACGCGGCGATGGCCACCTCGATCTGGTCGACGGCCGGGGGCTTCGTGGTGATCTTCTGGAGCCACAGGCCGGGGGCCATGAGCGCCCGCATGATGGGGGTCCGCTGGAACCGCGCCCCCAGGCGGAGGGCCTCGAAGGCCAATCCCGCGATGATAGGGATCGCCAGGATCCTCGATCCGATCCTCCACGGGAGGCCCGGGGTCCCGAAGAACGCGAACACGAAGATCGTCAGGATCATCACGATCAGGAGGAAGTTCGTGCCGCAGCGAACGTGGAGCGTGGAATAGCGGTCCACCGACGAGGGGTCGAGCGACGCGTCGTCCTCGTACGCGGCGATCGTCTTGTGCTCGGCGCCGTGGTACTCGAACACCCGCCGGATCTCCTTCATCCGGCCGATCAGCACCAGGTAGCCGAGGAACAGCGCGACCCGGAAGACCCCTTCGGCCACGTTCAACAGGATCCCCGAGCCGACCTGATCGCGGGCGAAGTTCGACACGACCGCGGGGAGGACGATGAACACGCCGATGAAGATCACCATGGCGATCGTCATCGAGAAGGCCATCTGGCGGGGCGTGAGCTTCTCCCCTTCCTCGGCGGACTGGTTCGCCGA
>JBQGDK010000116.1:0-2116 GCA_052039025.1 Actinomycetota bacterium | reverse complement strand
GTGGTCGGCGTGGCGGCCCTGGTCGACCGCTCGGGCGTGCCGGTCGACGTTCCGTTGCGGGCGCTGGCCCGGGTGGCCGCGGAGACGTGGCCCCGGAGCGCCTGCCCGTTGTGCCAGCGCGGCGTCCCCGTGGAGTCGCCGGGGTCGCGCCATCTGATCGAAAACCGCAGGTCGCACGGCTAACTCGTTTTGCTGGCGGCGGAGGCGACGCGGTAGAATGCGCCGGTCCCGACCCGTCACCCCGAAGGAGGAACCATGCCCCTACCGACGCTCACCGAGGAGCAGCGACGGGAGGCCCTGGCCAAGGCGGCGGAGGCGCGACGCAAGCGCGCCGAGCTGAAGGGCAGGCTGAAGAACGGTCAGATGAGCCTCCGCGAGATCCTGGACCGCCGGGATGACGAGGTCGTCGGGAAGATGAAGGTGTCCGCGGTCCTGGAGTCACTGCCCGGCGTGGGCAAGGTTCGCGCCCGCAAGCTGATGGAACGGCTGGACATCTCCGCCAGCCGCCGGGTCCGTGGCCTCGGCGCCAAGCAGAAGGTGGCGCTCCTCGGCGAGTTCCCGAAGAAGTAGCGGCGGCCGCGGCCGGCTCTTCGTCATCTCCGGGCCTTCGGGCGTGGGCAAGGGGACGGTGGTCCGCCGGCTCCTGGAGGCCCGGCCGGACCTGGCGTTCTCCGTGTCGCTGACCACCCGCGACCCGCGTCGGGACGAGGTCGAGGGGCGGGACTACCGCTTCGTGTCGGAGGCCGAGTTCGACCGCGTGGTCGAGGCCGATGGCTTCCTGGAGTGGGCCGAGGTGTTCGGGGAGCGGTACGGGACCCCCGCCGAGCCTGTCGAGGCGGCCCGGGACGCCGGTCGCGACGTCCTCATCTAGCTCGACGTCCAGGGCGCCCGCGCCGTCAGGGACCGCGTGTCGGACGCCGTGCTCGTGTTCCTGCGGCCTCCGTCGGAGGAGGAGCTGGCGCGCCGGCTCCGGGCCCGGGGGACCGAGGAGGGGCCCGCGCTCGACCGGCGGCTCGCCGAGGCCCGTCGGGAGATGGCTCAGGCCGACTGGTTCGACCACGTGGTCGTGAACGACCGGGTCGAGGAGGCCGCGGCCGAGGTCCTTGCTATCATGGACGGGTGATCGAGCCGAACATCGACGACCTGCTCGAACGGGTCGACTCCAAGTACACCCTGGTCATCCTGGCGGCGAAGCGCGCCCGGGAGATCAACTCGTACTACAGCCAGCTCGGCGAGGGTCGCGGCGAGTTCGTGCCGCCGCTCGTCGAGACCGGGGGGCTGCGGAACAAGCCCCTGTCCATCGCCCTCGAGGAGGTCGCGGAGGACAAGGTGACGTTCGAGCGGCCCGAGGCGCCCAGCGTCACGTAGCCATGGCCAGCCCCCTGGCGGGCCGGCGCGTCCTGCTGGGGGTCACCGGTGGCGTTGCCGCGTACAAGGCCGCCTACCTGGCCCGGCTGCTGGGAGAGCGCGGGGCGGACGTGCAGACCGTGCTGACGCGCTCGGCGGCCCGCTTCGTCGGCCCGGACACGTTCTCCGCGCTGACCGGCCGCGAGGCCCGCTCCGAGGTGTTCGAGCGGACCGAGGAGGTCCTCCACGTGCGGCTGGCCCACGAGGCCGACGCCGCGGTGGTCGCCCCGGCCACCGCGAACGTCCTGGCGAAGCTGGCCACCGGGGTGGCCGACGACCTCCTGACCTCGACGCTCCTCGAGTTCCGGGGCCCGCTGGTGGTGGCTCCCGCGATGCACTCCGGGATGTGGGCGCACCCGGCCACAGGCGAGAACCTCCGCGTGCTCGAGGGCCGTGGCGTCGTCGTGGTGGGGCCGGTCGAGGGCCCGCTGGCCGCCGGCGACGAGGGGATGGGGCGGATGGCCGAGCCCGAGGACATCGCCGCGTCGCTGGAGCGCGCGGTCGCCCAGGGCGGCGGCCCGCTGACCGGTCGGCGGATCGTGGTCACCGCCGGGCCGACGCACGAGCCGATCGACGCGGTCCGGTTCATCGGCAATCGGTCCAGCGGGAAGATGGGCTACGCGGTGGCCCGGGAGGCGGCCAAGCGCGGGGCCGCGGTCACCCTCGTCAGCGGGCCGAGCCCCCTGGCGGATCCCCCCGGCGTGGAGGT
>JBQGDK010000115.1:0-4403 GCA_052039025.1 Actinomycetota bacterium | reverse complement strand
GCTGATCTCACCGGCGGGTGCGCAGGGAGAGCTCACGTCGAAGAAGGTCAAGAAGATCGTCAAGCGCCTTGCGTACACGAAGGCTCAGGCAGACCAACGGTTCATCAACGTCCAGGAAGGAGCCGACCTCAGTGAGGTCACGTACCGGCAGGCTGGACCCTTCACGGTCACCGGCCCGGATGGGATCGAGTTCGGCTTCTCGGCGTGCGCCCAGGGCGAGGCGGCCGTCGGCGGCGGCCCGGTCTTGGTGGGGGGAGACTTCGACGACTCACGCGTGTCCACGTCGTCCCCCTCCGATGCGGGAGGGACGAAGGCCGCGCCGGACGGCTGGGCGGTCCTGATGAGTCGTCCTGGCGTGGGGAGCTCCACGTTCCACGTCGTTGCCGTCTGTGCCCCGGTCAAGACGACCAGCGGCCCCTAGAACCCTCACCGGCGAACATCCCGAAGGGCGGGCGCTCGATCCCGCTCTTCGGCCATGTTCGGTCCAGGTCGAGCTCCATGCCCTCGTGTATGTGGACCGGAGCAAGCGTGAGAGCCTGGCCCCCTGTTTCCAGCTCGCGGCAGGCCTGACGCAGCGAGTCGAGGTTGGCTTGGATCACCTGCACGAAGGAACCAGGCGCGAGGTTCTCCAGCGCACGTCTGCGGTTCAGATTCAGGGTGATCTCGTCCCCGATCGTCCGGATCTCCGGGGACTGAGCTTGCTGCGCCGTCTCGGCGATCTCGCGGACCTCCTCGAAGGCCGCTTGGCCCGCCTCACCCGGGAGATCCTCGAGCAGGCCGCAAGCTCGTTCGTCCGGCCCAGCGCACCCGGCCAAGAGCAGCACGGTGGCGAGGGCGGCGAGACACGATCGGTTCACCGCCGGGCTCTCAGTCCAGGTCGAGCTCCATGCCCTCGTAGGCGAGGACGGGTTCGGTTCCCCGGCCGTTCCACAGCTCCCTGGCCCGGCGGAGCATCACCTCGAGCTGGTCGTCGGTGTGCAGCGGGTCGTGGTGGAACATCACGAGCTGCTTGACCCGGCACATCTGGGCGAACGTGACCACGTGCATCACGCTCGAGTGCCCCCACCCGATCCGCTGAAGGTACTCCTCCTCCGTGTACTGGGAGTCGTGGAAGAGGAGGTCCACGCCCTGGGCCACGGCGTGTCCGCTCACCCACTCGGGCTCTACGGACTCAAGGTCCACCCCGAGGGCGGGCTCGTGGTCCGGGATAAACGCGAGCGAGTGGCCGTTCTCGGAGATCTGGTACCCGACCGTGGGGCCCCGGTGGGACACCGGCCGAGCTCGGATCAGCGCAGGGCCGATCTTCCAGTCCTCGTCGGGGACGTCGTGGAACGTCGGGTGGGACGGGATGTCCTGCAGATGGATCGGGAACAGCGGGGGCGACAGGTACCGGGCGATCCGCCGGTCCAGCGAGCGCAGGGGAGACGGCGGCCCCCAGATGTGCAGATCCACGTTCGTCTCCCACAGCGGCCCGAAGAAGCCGAGCCCCTCGAGGTGGTCGAGGTGGAGGTGCGTCAGGAACAGGTGGATCGCTCGGGGGAGCTCCTCCCGCAGGGTGATCCCCAGCGGCCGGATCCCGGTGCCGGCGTCCAGGATGATGAGGGTGTCGTCGCTGAGCCGAATCTCCAGGCACGACGTGTTCCCCCCGTACCGGACAGTCTCCGGGCCGGGGGAGGCGAGGGACCCCCGGCATCCCCAGATCCTGGCTCGCACTAGGCCCGGTCCTCCTCCCAGAAGATCGACACCGCGCCGACGAACTCGTCGGTGCGGGCGAACAGGGGGAAGGCGGTGAGGGCTATACGTCGCCGGACGCCATCCTGGCCGGTGATGACCATGGGACGGTGGGCCGGTCGCTGCTCCGACAGGGCGATCATCAGCGGGAGGGTCTCCTGGGAGATCTTGTCGCCCGTCTCGGGGTCCTCGGGATAGAACATGACGCTCCACTCGTCGGATGACAGCTCGCCCGCCTCGGCGTAGGTCTGGCCGAGGATGCTCTCGGCGGGCTCGTTGAAGTAGACGAGCGTGCCGTCGGGATCGACCAGGAACATCGGCGTGGCGATCGAAGAGGCCAGCCCCCGGGCCAGGATCAGGACGAGGTTGTGCTCCGACGTCGCCATGGTCACCCCTTTCCCGAGGGTCCGGCGCCCCTGACGGCCGACTCCACGACGTCCCGGGGGACCGAGGCGGCGGTCGACAGCCCCCGCTTGGTGGCCTCCAGGGCGTCCCTCGACACCTCGCCGGCTGCCTCCACCGCTGCCTCGGCTGCTCCCTTGGCGACTCCCGCTACGTCCTTGCCGGCCCGGCCGGCGGCGTCGATGGCTCCCTCCACGGCGGCCACGGCTGTCGCACCGACGTCCCCCCCGACCTCTGCGGTGCTCCGGACAGCCGATCGTACCGCGCGCCTGCTCGCCTCGATCACGTCGCCTCCGACCTCGGCAACGGCTTGGACCGCGCCGGAGACCACGGCCTTCACCGCAGCCGCCAGCTCCACGCCCGTCTCCCCGGTCCCTCGAACGGCGCCCTTCACTGCCTCGGCGACGAGCCCGATGGCGGCGCCGGCGATCTCGCCGCCCCCCCGAAGGGTCCCTGCCACCAGGTCGGCGATGGCCCGGGCGATCCCGTTCAGGATGTCGCCCGTGCCCCGGACGACCCCGATCGCCGCGTCCATGGCCTTCTCGAACATGCTCCCGGCCACGCCAACCTCCTCGCTCGGTCCCCACACTCTACCGGGCGACCCGATCCTCGTGAACCTCGCGATATCCTCGATCCATGGATCGGTCGCTGACCAGCTTCAGCCATGGGGCGGGGTGCGCCTGCAAGCTGAGCCCCCAAGATCTCACGGAGGTCTTGGAGCGGCTCGGCCCGGCGCCGCGCCCGGCCGAGGTTGTGGTGGCCACCGACACGAAGGATGACGCCGCCGTCTACCGGCTGCCCGACGGGACCGGGCTGATCCAGACCGTGGACTTCTTCACGCCGATCGTCGACGACCCGTTCGACTGGGGCCGGGTGGCGGCGGCGAACGCGATCAGCGACGTGTACGCGATGGGCGGGAGGCCGATCCTGGCGCTCAACGTGGTGGCCTGGCCGGTCGACGACCTCCCCCTGGACCTGCTGGCCCGGGTCCTCGAGGGCGGCGCCAAGGTCGCCGACGAGGCCGGGGCCGCGGTCGTGGGCGGTCACAGCATCCATGATCCCGAGCCGAAGTACGGGATGGCCGTCACCGGGCTCGTGTCGCTCGACCGGCTGGTCCGGAACTCCACGGCCCCCGCCGGGGCGCGGCTCTTCCTGACGAAGCCTCTCGGGGTCGGGATGATCACCACCGGCATCAAGCGGGGCGCGGCCACCGAGGAGCAGGCCCGGGCGGCCGTCGACCTCATGACCGAGCTGAACGGGCCGGCATCGGAGGCCATGGTCGAGGCCGGGGCCGAGGCGGCCACCGACGTGACGGGGTACGGCCTGCTCGGCCACCTCCTGGAGATGCTCGAGGCGTCGGGGGTCTCTGCCGAGGTGGACGCCGGCGCCGTCCCGGTCCTCTCGGGCGCCCTGGACCTGGCCCGGGAGGGCGTGGTCGCCGGGGGAACCCGGCGGAACCGCTCGTTCGTCGACCCCCACGTCGGCTGGGGGGACCTCGACGAGGCCGAGCGGCTCGTGCTGGCGGACGCCCAGACCTCGGGGGGCCTCCTGATCGCGGCCTCCGGTGGGCGTGCCGATGCCGTGGAGGCCGGGCTCCGGGACAGGGGCGTGCCCACGGCGGCGATCGGGCGCACCACCGAGGGCCCGCCCGGGCACATCGAGCTGCGCGGCCGTCTGGCCGAGGGATGAATCCGACCTGACTGCTAGGATTCGGGTGCCGGCCGTGTTCGAGGTGCCGAGAGGGATGTACGACGAGATCGTGGCGCACGCCAGGGCGGGCCTCCCCAACGAGGCCTGCGGCGTGGTCGCCGGCGAGGACGGCCGCCCGGTCCGCGTGTACCCGATGCGGAACGCCGAGGCCAGCCCGGTCGTGTACCGATTCGACCAGCGGGAGCAGCTCGAGGTGTTCACCGAGATCGAGGATCACGGCTGGACGCTCCTGGGGTTCTTCCACAGCCATCCCCGGACGGAGGCGTACCCCTCGCCGACCGACCGGGCCCTGGCGCACTGGACCGATCCGGCCACGGGGGAACACGTCGCGGCGTATCCCGGAACCAGGTACCTGATCGTGTCGCTGGCCGGCGAGGAGCCGGTGCTCCGGGCGTTCCGGTTCGAGGGTGGCGACCCGGTCGAGGAGGAGGTGGGGATCACGTGAGCTTCACCGAGGACGAGGTCCGCCGGTACGCCCGGCACATCATTCTTCCGGGCATCGGAGGGGACGGGCAGCGCCAGCTGAAGGAGGCCCGCGTCCTCGTGATCGGGGCCGGGGG
>JBQGDK010000114.1:0-3807 GCA_052039025.1 Actinomycetota bacterium | reverse complement strand
AGGCCCACGGCAAGCGCGGCGATGGCCACCCTCCCCTCGTCCAGGATCGCCAGGAACTGCGCGAAGCCGCGGCCCCGCTCTCCGAGCAGGTTCTGCTCCGGCACTCGGCAGTCGTCGAAGGCGAGCTCGTGGGTGTCCGAGGCATGCCACCCGACCTTCCGGTACGACCGGCCAACGGTGAACCCGGGCGTGTCGGTGGGGACGATGATGCCGGAGATCTCCTTCGAGCCGTCCTCCCGCGTCCCCGTGACCGCGGTGATCGTGGCCACCTTCGAGATGGGCGTCCCGCTGTTCGTGATGAACGACTTCGAGCCGTTGACCACCCACTGTCCGTCCTCGAGCCGGGCCGTCGTCCTGGTGGCCTCGGCGTCCGACCCACCGCCCGGCTCGGTGAGCCCGAACGCGCCGAGGATCTCGCCCCGGGCCATCGGCACGAGCCACCGGCGCTTCTGCTCCTCGGTCCCGAAGTGGTGGATCGGATTCGCCCCGAGCCCCACCGCCGCCTCGAGCGTGAGCGCCATCGAGGAATCCACCCGGGCCAGCTCCTCGATGGCCAGGACCAGCGTCAGGAAGTCCGCGCCCTGCCCGCCGTACTCCTCGGGGAACGGCAGGCCGAACAGCCCCAGATCGGCCATCTGCTCGATGACGTCCATGGGGAGCTCCGCGGACCGGTCCATCTCCTCGGCCCGCGGGGCGATGACGTCCTCGGCGAACCGGCGGACGGCCTTGCGGAACTCCTCCTGCTCAGGGGTCAGGTCGAAGTCCACGGCTGCCGAGAGCCTACCCGACCGCGGTCAGCGCCCCGCGCACCAGCTCGGCCTCGTGGAAGGCCCGGACCCACTCGGCCTCCTCGAGGGTCTTTCGGGCCTGCCCGACCTCCTCGTCGCCGCCCGCGGCCTCGGCCCCGAAGAGGGTAGCGATCCACCACACGGAGATCGCGCCGGCCCGCTCGTGACCCTGACCCCGGTTGAGCTCGAGCGCCTCCAGGGCCAGCTCCCTGGCCGCGTCGACGTTCCCCTCGGCCAGACGGAGCAGCGAGCGGGCCCAGAGCAGCGCGGGCCTGTCCCCGGGCCCGCCCTCGGGCTCGGGGAGCGCGGGGTCGTCGACGACCGCCCGGGCCTCGTCGAGCCGGCCGAGGAGCACCAGCGTGATGGCCAGCTCGGCCGCGTTCCAGGCGATCAGGACCCGATCGCCGAGCTGGCGGCAGAGCTCGTAGGCCTCGCGGAGGTCGGCCTCGGCCTCCTCGTACCGCTCCAGGAGCCGGAGCACGGTACCGCGGTCGCCCAGGGCCGATGCCAGCTCCCAGCGGGCCCCGAGGTCGCGGTAGATCCGCACGGCCTCGCTGGAGCAGGCCAGGGATTCCCCGAGGCGCCACATCGCCCGGAACGCATTGCTCCGCCGCTCCTGGGCCGTGGCCATCGTGAAGGCGTCCCCCAGCTCACGGCCCAGGGCCAGTGCCGGCTCGGCCAGCTCAAGCACGCCTGCCGGGTCGCCCTCGGAGGCGGTCACGCCGGCCAGCGAGATGAGCGCCCGGGCCTCGCCCCACGTGTCGCGCTGAGGATTCTCCCGGGCGATCCGGAGCGCCTCGCCGAACGTCGTCCGGGCGGCCTCGAGGTCCTCTCGCCAGTACCCCACCCACCCCGCCATCAGGAGCGTCCGGACCAGGGCCCACGGCTCGCCGAGCTCCTTGGCGGCCGCCAGGGCCCGGCGGAACTTCTCGTCGGCCCCGTCGAGGTCGCCGTGGATGTTCAGCGTGATGTCGGCCAGGAACCGCCCGGCGAGCGCCCCGGTCCACGGATCGCCGTCGCCGAGCTCGAGCGCCCGCGACAGGGTCGACTCGGCGTCCTCGTACTCGCCGAGCCAGTACCGGGCTTCCCCCATCCCGGCCAGGATCCGGGCCTCCCCGGGACCCCAGGAGTCCTGCGGCCCGGCCATGGCCAGGGCCCGCTCGTACAGATCGATGGCGGCCCGGTTCTCCATCCGGCGGCGGGCCAGGTCACCGGCGCGGCGGAGGGCGGCCTCGGCCCGACGGGCTGGCTCCCGGTCGGTCGGGTCGAGGTCGAGCGCCGCCTTGGCGGCCTCCTCCAGATGGAAGGCCACCTGCTGGGCGTGACGCTCCGAGGCCTCGAGCTCGTCGAGGCCCTCGGCCACCCGCTCGTGCAGCCGACGCCGGGCCCGCTTCGGCAGGCTGTCGTAGGCCACCTCGCGAAGCAGCTCATGCCGGAACCGCCACCGGCCCTGGATCTCCTGGTCCCGAAGCAACAGCTCCTCGTCCTCCAGCGTCTCCAGGACCTCGGCGCCGGCGTCGGTCACGAGCGCCAGCTTCTCCTCGTGGAACGCGCCGCCGGGAAAGATCGAGGCCACCCGGATCACGCCCCGGGCCGGCTCGGCCAGGTGGTCGATCCGGGACGCCGCCACGGCCTGGACCGTCGGCGGCATCGCACCGACGAACGGGCGGCCCCCGTGGGTGTGGGCGTCGGCCTCGTGGAGCAGCATCCCGGTGGTCTCCACGATGAAGAACGGGTTCCCGCCGGCCTCGCGGGCGATGCGGTCGGCGGTCAGCTCGTCGATCGGGTTCCCGGCCGCGGCGGCCGCCAGGTCGAGCGACTCCCGGTAGCCCAGCGGCTCCAGCCGGAGCACGATGGCGTCGTAGGCACCGGCGCCCCAGTCCGTGTGCTTGCGAAGGAGATCCTCGCGGGCCACGGCCACCACGGTGAGCGGCAGGCGCCGGGCCTCGCGGATCAGCTCCTCGACGACCTCGAGGAGCGCCGTCCTGGCCAGGTGCAGGTCCTCGAGCACCACGACGACGGGCCCGGACCTCGCCAGGCCCTCGACCAGCGACACGAGCCCCGCCCGGATCTCCGCGGCCCGGTACCGGGTCCGCTCCCGGCCCTCCTCACCGACGCCGAGGAGCAGGCCGAGCTGGGCCACCACCCGGTCCACCTCGCCCGGGTCGCAGCAGCCCCTGACGATCTCCTGGAGCCGCTCCTTCAGCTCCTCCTCGGACGCCTCCCCCCCGAGGCCGAAGCGGCGGCGGATCATGTCCACGAGCGGGGCGAACGTGGGGTCCTCCCCGAACTCGCTGGCCCGGCCGAACAGCACGATGGCCTCCTCGGGCACCCCTGCCAGCAGCTCCTGGATCAGACGGCTCTTCCCGATCCCCGGCTCGCCGACGACCGTGACCAGGTGGGCACGAGACGTCTCCATGGCCCGCTCGAACGCGCCGTGGACCAGGTCCAGCTCGCGGCGCCGGCCCACCAGGGGGATGGTCCGGCGTGAGGATCGCGGGGTCAGGGACTGGACGGGGATCGCCGCCGGCTCATCGAGGAAGCCCTTGGCCGCCACCCGCCGGGACTCTCCGAACGAGGCGGCGTGCCTGGTCAGCAGCCACGTGGTCTCCCCCACCAGGACCTCGCCGGGCTCGGCGGCCTGCTGGAGCCGGGCGGCGAGGTTCACCGCGGCCCCGGACACCATGAAGTCGTCGGCGGGGGCCATGCTGGCCACGACGGCCCCGGTGTTGATGCCGACCCGGACCGTCAGCGGGTCCGTCAGGCCGAGGCGCTCGCCCAGCTTCTGGACCCGGTCGCGGATCGAGAGCCCGGCCCGGACCGCCCGGAGGGCGTCGTCGTCGTGAGCGTGAGGGAGCCCGAACACGGCCATGACCGCGTCCCCGACGAACTTCTCGGCCCGGCCCCGGAGCGAGGACAGCTCGTCCGAGGCGAGCTGGTAGAAGGCCCCCATGACCTCGCGGAACCGCTCGGGGTCGAGCCGGGCGGCCAGCTGGGTCGAGCCGGCGATGTCCGCGAA
>JBQGDK010000113.1:0-8251 GCA_052039025.1 Actinomycetota bacterium | reverse complement strand
TTCATGCACTGCCTGCCGGCCTTCCACAACCGTGAGACCAAGGTCGGCGAGGAGATCTTCGAGAAGTACGGCCTGGACGGCATGGAGGTCACCGACGAGGTCTTCGAATCCGAGCACTCGATCGTCTTCGACCAGGCCGAGAACCGGATGCACACGATCAAGGCCGTCATGGTGGCGACGCTGGGGGACTGACCGTCGGTGAGGGTAGTCGTCGCGCTCGGGGGGAACGCCCTGCTGAAGCGGGGCGAGCCGATGACCGCCGAGGTGCAGCGGGCCAACGTGCGGAGCGCGGCGCCGGCGCTGGCCGCAGTGGCCCGCGGGCATGAGCTGGTGTTGTCACACGGCAACGGGCCGCAGGTGGGGCTGCTGGCGCTCCAGGCGGCGGCGTACGAACAGGTCGAGCCCTATCCGCTCGACGTTCTGGGCGCGCAGACCCAGGGGATGATCGGGTACATGATCGAGCAGGAGCTGGGCAACATCCTCCCGTTCGAGGTGCCCTTCGCCACCCTGTTGACGATGATCGAGGTGGATCCGGCGGATCCCGCGTTCGGTGACCCCACGAAGTTCGTCGGCCCCGTGTACTCGAAGGACGACGCGGATCAGCTGGCCGCCGACAAAGGCTGGGTCTTCAAGCAGGACGGCGACACGTGGCGGCGGGTGGTGCCCTCCCCCCAGCCCACGCGCATCTTCGAGATCCGCCCGATCCGGTGGCTGCTCGAGCAGCACACCGTGGTGATCTGTGCCGGCGGCGGCGGTATCCCCACGATGTACGACCCGGATGCCGATCGCCTCCTGGTCGGGGTCGAAGCGGTCATCGACAAGGACCTCGCCGGCGAGCTGCTCGCTCGTGAGGTCGAGGCCGACCTGTACATCATGGTGACCGACGTCGACGGCGTCTACGTTGACTGGGGAACGCCCGGCCAACGGAAGCTCGAGCGGGTGACACCGAACGATCTCCGAGAGCTTGACTTCGCCGCCGGGTCGATGGGACCGAAGGTCGAGGCCGCCATCAGGTTCGTCGAGAACGCCGGGAAGCGCGCCGCCATCGGGGGTCTGGAACAGATCGAGGAGATCGTCGACGGCTCGGCCGGGACGCAGGTGGTACCCGGATGAGGTCGACCAAGCCGGAGGGAGCTGAAGGATGAGCGGATTCGGGGTCCATTCGGAGGTGGGGAAGCTGCGCAAGGTGATGGTGCATCGCCCCGAGCTGAGCCTGCAGCGGCTCACGCCCTCGAACCACGACGAGCTTCTGTTCGACGACGTGCTGTGGGTCGAGCGGGCGCAGTACGAGCACGACCAGTTCGTGGCCAAGATGCGGGCCCGGGGCGTCGAGGTCTTCTACTTCAGGGACCTGCTGGGGGAGGCGCTGGCGGCCAGCAACGAGGGCCGCAGCAGGCTGATCGAGGTCGTGGCGTCCGAGTACACGGTCGGCGTATCGCTGGTCGATGAGGTGCGGAACGTCCTCTCGAACCTGAAGCCGGACGAGCTCGCCAAGCACCTCATCGGCGGACTGACGGTGGCCGAGTCGGGCATCGATCTGGGCAAGTTCCGGGAGTTCTCGCTCCCGGCGGCGGCCCTCACGGACACGAGCGCCTTCGTGCTACCACCCCTCCCAAACACGCTGTTCACACGGGACTCCTCGTGCTGGATCTACGGCGGGGTCTCGATCAACCCGATGTTCTGGCCGGCACGGCGACTCGAGGCCTACAACGTGGCCGCCATCTACCGTGCTCACCCGATGTTCCAGGATGAGGAGTTCGAGTACTGGTATCCGCCGCTGGGCGACGACGGCAGGTTCCAGGTGGCCGACTTCGGGCGTGCCTCGCTCGAGGGAGGCGACGTGGAACCGATCGGCAACGGGACCGTGCTGATCGGCCTGAGCGAGCGAACCCAGGCACGGATGATCGAACAGATCGCCCGGGCCCTGTTCGACAAGGGGGCGGCGGAGCGGGTCATCGCCGTCGTCATGACCAAGGACCGGGCGCACATGCACCTCGACACCGTGTTCACGTGCCTCGATCGGGACGCCGTCACGGTGTACCCGAGGGTGATGGACGAGGTTCGAGCGATCAGCCTTCGGCCGGGAGCATCTCCGGGGCGGTTCCACGTCACCGAGGAGAAGGGGTTCCTCCCTGCCGTGGCCGATGCTCTGGGCGTGTCGAAGCTCAGGGTCATCGAGACCGGGGGCGACCCGTACCAGCAGGAGCGCGAGCAGTGGGACGACGGCAACAACGTTGTCGCGCTGGAGCCCGGCGTCGTCGTGGCCTACGAGCGCAACACCTACACGATCCAGAAGATGCGCGAGGCCGGCATCGAGGTGATCACGATCGAGGGCTTCGAGCTGGGGAAGGGGCGCGGCGGCGGGCATTGCATGACCTGCCCGCTGGAACGGGACCCGATCTAGGAGGAGGGCGAGATGAACGGCACCCCGAGATGGGTCATCGCGCTCGTGATCGCGCTGGTCCTCGTGGGCCTGGTCGCGTTCGCCCGCGGTCGCGAGCATCGGCGGGGCGACGAGGTCGGGGCGATCGGCGCGCGAGCGGCGGTCGTCTCCGTTCGGTGAGACGTCGTCATGGCCGAAGCCGACCGCGCGGGGCCTGACACGGGGCCCGTCGCTCCACTGGGAGGGGAACGGGAACCCAGGCCGCCCACGCTCCTCGACGCGCTCCTCCCGATCGTCGTCCTCATCGGCCTGATCGCCCTGACGATCGCGTTCTTCGGCGTGGCGGCGACGGACGGGCCGCTCCAGGTCGCCCTGTTCCTGAGCGCGGCCTTCGCCAGCCTGATCGCGTTCAAGAACGGGTACACGGTCGCGGCCATCGCCGGGGCGGCCGTGGGAGGCGTCAGCACCGCCATGGGAGCGATCTTCATCCTGCTCGCCGTGGGGGCCCTGATCGGCACGTGGAACATGGCCGGGACGATCCCGACGGTGGTGCACTTCGGGATCGGGCTCCTGACGCCCTCGCTGTTCTTCGTCGCGTCCGCCGCCATCTGTGCCCTGGTGGGGGTGGTCACCGGCAGCTCCTGGACCACCGCGGCAACGCTCGGCGTGGCCTTCGTCGGCATGGCCCAGGTCCTCGGCGTGTCCGAGGCGATCGCCGCAGGAGCCGTGATCAGCGGAGCCTACTTCGGCGACAAGATGACGCCGCTCTCGGAGACCACGATCCTGGTGCCGAGCCTGGTGGGGGGTGTGACCACGGCCGAGCACATCAAGAACATGTGGTGGACGGCCGGGCCGGCTCTCGGGGTCAGCCTCGTGATCTTCCTCATCCTGGGTCTGACCGCCGAGCCGAGCGGCGGGGTCAGCACCGAGGCGGCGCAGGAGGCCCTGGAGGGCGCGTTCAACATCTCGATCCTGAACCTGCTGCCGCTGCTGCTCCTGGTGGTGTTCTCGCTCCGGAAGGCCCCTCCGTTCCTGGCGATCCTTGCGTCCGCGCTGTTCGCAGGGATCCTGGCGCTGTTCACCCAGCCCGAAGCCGTCGAGGCCTTTGTGGGCGAGTCCGGGTTGGGGCCGGTGGCGACCGGCGTCAAGGCGATCTTCGCGTCCATGGCCACCGGCTTCGTCAGCGTCACCGGGGTCGAGCCGATCGACCAGCTGTTCTCCCGCGGTGGGATGGCCAGCCTCCTGACCACGGTCTGGCTTGTGCTGGGCGCGCTGTCCTTTGGGGCGGTCATGGAGCATGCGGGGTTCCTGGAGCGGATCCTCCGCCCGATCGTCGCGCGCGCCAGGTCCCGGGGACGGCTCATCCTGGCGGTCAACGCGAGCGGGATCGGGCTGAACGTGATCGCCGGCGACCAGTACGTGGCCGACGTGCTGCCCGCCCGGATGTTCCGCAAGGAGTTCCAGCGACGCGGGCTGGCGCCGCAGGTCCTGTCGCGAGCCGTCGAGGACTCCGGGACGGTCACATCGGTCCTCGTGCCGTGGAACACCTGCGGCGCCTACATCTCGGGGGTCCTGGGGGTTCCCACGGCCACGTACCTGCCGTTCTGCTTCTTCAACATCCTGAGCCCGATCCTCGACGTCACGTACGGGTTCCTCGGGTTCAAGGTGCCACAGGTCGCTCCGACCGAGCGGTCCCCCGATGAGGGGGCGACGCCCGAGGGCGTGGCTCGGGCCGATGAGCCAGGCGAAGGGAGGGTCCGATGAGCGAAGGAGCAACGATCGAAGCGCGGACGGATGGGAGTGAGCCCGGGAGGAGGAGGCGCGGCTTCACGCTCCCGTCGGCCTACACGATCCTCTTCATCCTCATCGTCCTGGCGGCCATCGCCACGTGGATCATCCCGGCGGGGACGTACGACCTGAACGATGAGGGGGAGCCGGTCCCCGGCACCTATCACGAGGTCGAGTCGAACCCGCAGCGGATCGTGGTCGACTCCCTGACGGCGCCGATCAACGGCCTGTACGGGATCGAGGGACGGAAGGGCCTGATCAACTACTACAACTCCGGGACGCTCTTCGGGGCGATCGACGTGGCCCTGTTCATCATCGTGATCGGCGGGTTCCTGGGCGTCACGATGAAGACCGGAGCCATCCAGGCCGGCATCGGTCGCCTGGTCCAGCGCCTCCGTGGGAAGGAACGATGGCTGATCCCCATCCTGATGACGGTCTTCGCGATCGGTGGGACGACCTACGGCATGGCCGAGGAGAGCCTGGCCTTCTACGCCCTGGTGATCACGGTCATGATCGCCGCCGGCTACGACGCGCTGACCGGCGCTTCTGTCGTGCTTCTCGGCTGCGGGATCGGGGTGCTTGGGTCCACGATCAACCCGTTCGCCACGGGGATCGCGTCCGGGTTCGCCGAGGTTCCGATCAGCGAGGGCCTCATCGGCAGGCTGGCGATCCTCGTCGTCGGCCTGGGCATCGGGATCTTCTTCGTGATGCGCTACGCCGAGCGGGTGAAGCGGGACCCCACGAAGTCGATGGTGGCCGATATGAGGGCCGAGAACGAGGCGCACTTCCGTGCGGAGGAGCAAGGCGGTGTCGTCACGCTGACCGGCCAGCACAAGGTGATCCTGGTCGTCTTCGCGCTGGCCTTCGTGGTGATGATGTACGGCGTGATCCCCTGGGAGGACCTCGGGGTTCCTCTCCCCACGCTGTGGTGGTGGTTCCCGGAGATGACCGCCTCGTTCATCCTGTTCTCGATCCTCATCGGCCTCATCGGCCGGATGGGAGAGGGCGAGCTCACCGAGACGTTCGTCAACGGCGCGCGCGACCTCCTGGGGGTGGCCCTCATCATCGGCATCGCCCGCGGCATCACGGTGATCATGACGAACGGTCAGATCACCGATACCGTCCTGCACTGGGCCGAGGTGGCCCTGGGCGACGTCGGGCCGGCCGCGTTCGCCATCGTGATGTTCCTGCTGTTCCTTCCCCTGTCGTTCCTGATCCCGTCGTCATCGGGTTTGGCGACCGTGGCCATGCCGATCATGGCTCCGCTGGCGGTCTTCGTCGGTGTCTCGGAGGCCCTCGCGGTGACGGCCTACCAGAGCGGCTCGGGGCTCATGAACCTGTTCATCCCGACATCGGCGGTGGTGATGGGTGGACTGGCCATCGCCCGAGTCCCATACGGCCGTTACCTCCGATGGGTGTGGCCGCTCCTCGCGCTTCTCGCCGTGCTCACCGTCATCGTCCTGGCCATCGGGGCGGCCCTGTGAGGGCCGGACTCCCCCTGGTGGGACCCGTCGGTGCACGGGGGACGAGCCCAGCCCCCTGACGGGTGCGCCGGCGATGAAGGAGGCCGTCCTCCAGCCGCCGCTCTGGATCGAGCTCCCTGCGGTCGTCGCCGGCGCCCTCACCGGCGCACTGTTCGCACAGAAGCGCAAGCTCGACGTGATCGGGATCCTCGCCCTGGCCCTGGTGAGCGGGCTGGGGGGAGGGATCCTCAGGGACGTGCTCCTGGCCCGGGTTCCACTCGCCCTCCGGGAGTCCTGGTACCTGGTGACCGTCGCCCTCGCTGCCCTGATCGGCGCGTTCTTCGCGGAGGCGGCCAACCGGATGCGGCTCGCCCTCCTGGCGATCGATGCCATCTCGCTCGGTCTGTTCACCGTGGTGGGGGTCCAGGGCGGATTGACGGCCGGGCTGCCGGTGCCGACGGCGATCCTCCTGGGCATCATCACGGGGGTCGGTGGGAGCGTGCTTCGCGACGTCCTCGTCGGGGAGACGCCCCCGCGGATGCTTCGTCGGGGGCCGCCGTACGCCACCGCGGCCGCCCTGGGCGCCGCGGTCTACGTCGGTCTCGTGGTGGGCCTCGACCTCCGGAGGCTCGTCGCGCAGATCGCGGCGGTGATCGTGGTCTGTCTCGTCCGTGGGGTCGCCTCCTGGCGCCGGTGGGGGTCGCCGGAGCCGCGGGATTTGACCCCGAGGATCCTCCGTTCACGGCCCGGTCCGGCTCCGCCCGAGCAGACCGATCACGACAGGGACACCACATGATGGGGGGGAGTCATTGAGCACGTCACCTGGAACGATGACCGTCCGGCAGGCCGCGTTCATCGGGGTCGGGGCGATGGTGGGCGCCGGCATCTTCGCTCTCTTGGGGGAGGCGGGAGCGGTCGCCGGGGCCGCGGTGTGGCTCTCGTTCGCGTTGGCGGGGGTCATCGCCGGATTCCAGGGCTATTCGTTCGCCAAGTTCGGCGCCCGGTATCCCTCGGCGGGCGGGCTGCTGGAGTATCTCGCCCGCGGGTTCGGAGACGGGCTCGTGACCGGGGCGAGCTCCTGGCTCACCTATGCCGCCAACATCGTCGTCACAGCGCTCGTCGCGGTGTCGTTCGGGAGCTACGCGACGTCGCTGTTCATCGGCGAGGACGCCGGCGCCTTCTGGCCGAAGGCCTTTGCCGCGCTGATCCTGCTCGCCATGCTGTGGCTGAACGTCGTCGGGTCCCAGGCGGTGGCCAGGGTCCAGTCGGTGATCGTGTGGATCGTTGTCGGCATCCTGCTCGCGTTCGCCGCGGTCACGATCTGGAACATGGAGCCGTCGCTGCTCGACCCGTCCGGGTACCCCCCGGTCCGGGACATCATCTCCAGCATCGCCCTCACGTTCTTCGCGTTCCTCGGTTTCGGGGTGGTCACGTTCACGGCCAAGGACCTTCCGGACCCTCCGCGGCAGCTTCCCCGGGCCATGTACCTGGCGCTGGCCATCGCGACCGCGACGTACATCGCGGTCGCCCTCGGTGTCTTCGGGACCCTGACGGTCGACGAGGTCATTGAATCGGGCGGCACGGCCATCGCGGTGGCCGCGGAACCGAGCCTCGGACGGCTGGGGTTCTGGCTGATGAGCGTGACCGGGCTCTTCGCCACCGCCGGCGCGACCAACTCCGGCATCTACCCGGCCGGCGGGTTGTCGATCCAGCTCGCCTCAACCGGTCGGTTCCCGCCCTTCATGGGGCGGTCCTGGGGAAGGGCGCCGGTGGGGATGCTGGTCATGGTCGTCGTGACCCTGGTGCTGGCCATCGGTTTCGATCTGAGCGCCATCGCCTCGATCGGGAGCGCGGTCGCCCTGCTGATCTTCGCCCTGGTCACCGGGGCGCACCTGCGGGTGCGCCGTGAGACCGGCGCCGCGCTCGTTCCGCTGATCCTCGGCCTGTTGACGACGACGGTGACCCTCCTCGTCTTCATCGTGACGACGCTCGTGGAGGAACCGGCCGCCGCCACGGCCCTGATGGTCATCGTGGCGCTCTCGATCGGCCTCGACCTGTGGTGGAGACGGGTCCGCCCGGCCGAAGCTCGAGCGGCCTCGCCTGGATGAGTGTCGTTAGATGACCCGACTAGCCGAGGCCTCTTCGGGAGGCGGCCCGGGCGCCGAGGAAGGCCAGATCGTTCAGCGCGGCGTGGGCGACCACCGCCGCGGCCAGGCTCTGGCTCCGGTCGCGGAGCCACGCGAGCCCGTATCCGGCCAGCATCGTGGTCAGCACCACGGCGATGACCGCGCCGGCCCGAGCGCGGTGGTCATCGCCGACGGTCCCCGCGTGGGTGCCGTCGCTGAGGCGATCCAACGTGGGGAGGATGTGGCTCAGGCCGAACAGCACCCCGCTCACTGCGTCGGCGACCGGTCGGGATCGCCGTCGCTCCAGGACCCCGAGGAGCGCGCCCCGGAACAGGATCTCCTCGGCGAGGGCGGTCCCCACGGGGATGCGGATCAGCGTGTGGTACAGGAGGTCCCTGGGGCCCGCTCGAACGGCCCGTTCGTCGACGAAGAACCGACGCGTCGCCGGGATCGCGACCCCGAGCGCCACGGCGCCTGCGATGGGGATGGCC
>JBQGDK010000112.1:0-1730 GCA_052039025.1 Actinomycetota bacterium | reverse complement strand
CGGCCCGTCCACACCGCCCTCCACCATCCCGACCAGCGCGCCCATCGCCTTCGCGGTGAACACCGGGTCGAGCAGCAGCCCCTCGGTGTCGGCCGCCAGCCGGGCCGCCCGGTGGCCCTGGTCCGAGGCCTCGCGGTAGCCGGGGCCGCGGGCGTCGACGATCTCGATCGATGCCGGCGCCGGCGCGGGCGGGTCCAGCAGGCGGGCCGCTCCCGCCGCGAGGTCGGCCACGAGCTCCCGGCACTCCTGGGGCGGCCGGCTCACGGTGGCGCCCACGATCCGCCAGTCCCGGCCGATCGCCGCGGCGCCGGCGAGCAGGCCGGCGTGGGTGCCGCAGGACCCGGCGGCCACCACGATCAGCGCGGGGTCGACGCCCCACCCGTCGAGCTGGCCGGCCAGCTCCCGGGCCGCGATCGCGTAGCCGAACGCCCCGGTCGCGGTGGCCCCGCCCCGCGGAACCAGGGACGGGCGGCGCCCCTCGGCCTCGAGCTCCCTGGCCCTCACCTCCAGCGCGGCGTCGACCGACGACCGTTCGGGGTCCCCGGTGAACCGCACGTCGGCGCCGAAGCCCCGGATCAGCCGGAGGTTCGCCCCGATCCCGGCCGGCTCATCCCCGTACAGCACGATCACGCAGCCGAGGCCGGCGGCCCGGGCCGCCGCCGCGGTGGCCCGGCAGTGGTTCGACCCGGGGCCGCCCCCGGTGACGATGACGTCACATCCTCGCGCCAGCGCCTCCCCCACCGTGAACTCGAGCTTGCGAACCTTGTTCCCGCCGAGCGCGAAGCCGGTCAGGTCGTCGCGCTTGATCCACACGGGGGGCCCGCCGAGCGCTCGCTCCAGACGCTCCGCGCGTCGCAGCGGCGTGGGCAGGGCGGCCAGGGGGAACCGGGGGATCACGGCCAGTCGTCGCCCTCGTCGCGGCGGGCGGCCCGGATCCGGGCCACGACCTCGTCGGTGTCCCGGGGAGCCGAGCCCGGGTGCGGCTCGGCCGCGCCGGCCAGAACCTCGGGGGTCAGGTGCTCCTCGAGCGCCGGCGACATCGTCAGGGCCTCCTCGATCCCCAGGCCCATCCGCCGCCCCTCGGCCAGCACGTCCTGGAGCAGCTCCTGGGCCCGGTGCTTCCCGAGCTTCGGGGCCAGGGCCGCCAGCACGGCCTCGGACGCGGCGTAGCCGCCGAGGTTCGCCCGCATCGCCTCGGCGTCGACCTCCAGGCCGTCCACCATCTCCCGGGCCAGGCGGAGGGCCGCGCCCGTCAGGAGGCAGACCTCGGGGACCGCCACCCACTCGGCCTTCCAGCCCCGCCCGTCGCGCTCGTGCTCGGCCACCATGCCCTCGACCAGCACCGCGGCGTTGGCCCGGGTCAACCGGGAGAGCGTGACCAGGTGCTCCGACACCTCGGGGTTCCGCTTGTGGGGCATGGTGATGCTGCCCACGCCCTCCGGCCGGGCCGGCTCCCGGAGCTCGCCGATCTCGGGGCGCTGGAGCTGGTAGACCTCGTTCCCGACCCGGGCCACCGTCGAGGAGGCCATCGCCAGGACCGAGGCGAACTCGGCCACGCGGTCGCGCGACGAGGTCCAGGCGATCCCGGGGTCGGCCAGGCCGAGGCGCTCGCAGAACCGTCGCCGCAGCTCGGGACCCCGGTCGCCGAAGAACCCCAGGGTTCCCACCGCGCCGGCGAGCTGGCCGACCAGCCACCGCGGGGCGCCCTGGCGGAGCCGGTCGAGGTGCCG
>JBQGDK010000111.1:0-1636 GCA_052039025.1 Actinomycetota bacterium | reverse complement strand
GTTGGCGGACTCGGACGCGGCCGTGAGGATCTCGCGGGCCGGCGGCGAGCCGGTGAGCCTGCCGGAGGCCGGCGCTGCGGGGGACCGGACGCTGAGGATGTGGGACGTCGCCTCCGTGTTCATGACCGGGGGCGGGGACATGGCCATCGCCGGGACGCAGTCGATGACCGGGGGCCCGTGCGGCCCGGCGGCCGCGCCGCCGGCGGCGGCCGGGTCCAGCGCCCGTGCCCACCGGACCGTCGCGTCGCCGTCATCCGGCGCGGCGCCCTGGCTGTAGGCTGAGGCGGTGAAGCGCACAGCCGGGTTTCGGGTCGTCACCTCCGCGCTCATCGCGGCGGTGATCACCGGGCTCTCGTGGGCGGGGCTCGCCCTCGGCGCCTTCCAGGGGATCCAGCTCCAGCTTGTGGACACGCTGTTCCCGGCGATCGGCCCGGATGAGCGGCTGGCGATCGTCGCCGTCGACGACGACAGCCTCGATCGGGTGGGGCAGGCATGGCCGTGGCCCCGATCGCTCCACGCCACGCTGGTGCGGGCGATCCGCCAGGGTGGCGCCAGCCTGATCGGCTACGACGTCACGTTCGCCGAGCCGACCGATCCCGATGAGGACGCCACGCTCGTCGGCGCCCTGACCGAGGCCGACGACGTCGTGCTGGCGGCCCACGCGATCTTCGAGGGCCGCCTCCAGGACCCGCCCCGGGCCGTCGACCTCGACCTTCCGATCCCCGAGCTCGCCCAGGCGGCCGGGGCCGTCGCGCACGTGAACGTCATCCCCGACCCGGACGGCGTGGTCCGGGCCCTGCCGCCCGTGATCGAGGCGCCGGACGGGACCTACGTCCCGTCGCTCTCCCTGGCCATGTACGCCCTGGCCGAGGGCGTCGACGACCAGCTCACGTTCCGGCCGGAGGGCTGGCAGATCGGCGACCGGTTCATCCCCACGGGCCGGGCCCACCTGATGGACGTCAACTTCAGCGCCCTTGCCGAGTACCCGACGTACAGCGCCGTCGACGTGCTCGAGGGCGACGTCCCCGCGGACGCGTTCGATGGGAGGATCGTGCTGGTCGGGGCCACCGCGCTCGGGCTGGGGGACACCCGGCTCACCCCCCTCGACAAGGCCACCGGCGAGCCCGGCGTCTCCGTTCACGCGAACGCCCTGAACACCATGCTCACGCGGGCCTTCCTCCACGCCGACGGGCGGGTGGGCGTCCTGCTCGCGGTGTTCGTGGTGTCGTTCCTGGTGGCCCTGGCCGTGGCGTTCCTCCGGGTGTGGCTCTCTCCCGTGGTCGTCCTCGGCATCGGGGCCGCCTACGGTTTCGTGGCGTTCTGGCGGTTCGACGATGGGCGGATCATGAACCTGGTGTACCCGGCCCTGGCCATCGTGGTCGCGTTCATGGCCGCCCTGGGCGTCCGGTACTTCACCGAGGAGCGGGAGCGTCGACGGGTGACCCGGGTTTTCGGCCGGTACGTGGCCCACGACGTCGTCGACGAGGTCCTGGCGGCGCCCGAGGCGGCCCTGGCCTCGCTGGAGGGTCAGTCCCGCACGATCTCGGTCCTGTTCGCCGACCTCCGCGGGTTCACCTCGGCCTCCGACGGCGCCGAGCCGGAGCAGGTCGTCGAGGCCCTCAATGTGTACCTCGAC
>JBQGDK010000110.1:0-2686 GCA_052039025.1 Actinomycetota bacterium | reverse complement strand
CAGCCCGTACCTCTACCTCAACGAGGTCTGCGGTGTGGACGGCCAGGGGCCGTGAGCCTGTGGCCGCGGCATCCGGCCCCTCAAGCGCCGGACGCGTATCGCCGATGACATCATGAGGTGGACACTGATGTGGAGCCGACTCGGGGTCGACGAGAGAGGGATCATCGCCTCGCACATCGCGCGCATCGCCGTGGTCCTCACGCTGGTCGGGATCGTCGCCGTTGAGGGCGGGACGATCCTGTGGGCCCGGCTGAAGGCGCAGGACGCGGCCGAGGCTGGGGCCATCGCGGCCGCGGACTCCTTCTTGAACAACCACGACGCCCGGCTGGCGACCGACGCCGCGGCCGAGACGGTCGTGCGGAAGGACCCCGAGGCGGAGCTGATCGTGCCGCTCGAGATCGATCGGGACGGGAACGTGCGGGTCACGGTGGAGAAGCGGGCCGAGACCTTCCTGACGAGCCGGATCGGCTTCCTCGAGTCGATGAGCGTCATCCGCACCACGGCTGAGGGCAGCCCGGTCCAACCTGAGTTCTGAGCTCAGCTCCCGAGCGCTGACCGCGTGATCCCCGCCCGCGCGGGGCGTCCTTGGACGGCTGGTATCCTTCCCGCCGTGTCCCGGTCAGGTCGCCACGCTGCCCGACGTACCCCAAAGGGCCTCCTGGTCGGATTCCTGATGATCGTCCTTGTGGCGTCCGCGGGCCTGGCCGGGTATCGATGGGCCACCGGCGCCTCGGGGCAATCGACCCCGATCGTCCTCGAGGTCGAGGACGGCAGCACGGCGGGAGAGGTCGGCGAGATCCTGGAGCGGAGGGGGGTGATCCGCTCCTCGCTCGCGTTCCGTCTGGCCGCCGCGGTCAACGGTCTGGATTCGTCGCTGCAGGCGGGGACGTACGACCTCACGACGAACATGCCCCTGGCCGACGTGATCGACGCCCTCGAAGGGGGTCCTCGGATCGAAGAGATCTCGGTCACCATCCCGGAGGGCTACGAGCTGGACATGATCGCCCGGCGCGTGGAGGACGCGCTGGGCATCCCGGCGGACGAGTTCCAGGGGGCGGCTCGGGACGGAGACTACGCCCTCCCTCCGTACCTGCCCGGGAACGCCGGCACCCTCGAGGGCTTCCTCTTCCCGGAGACCTACGGGTTCCCACGGGATGTCGGAGCCGACGAGGTGATCACCCGGCTTCTCTCGCAGTTCGAGACGGAGGCGGAGGGCCTCCCGTGGCAGCGCGCTCGATCGCTGGGCCTGACCCCGTACGAGGTCGTCATCGTGGCTTCCATCGTGGAGCGGGAGACGCGCTTCGCCGCCGATCGTGCCAAGGTCGCGGCCGTGATCTACAACCGCCTCGAGCAAGGGATGCCCCTCCAGATCGATGCGACGGTCCAGTACGCGCTGCCCGAGGACAACCGGAGGCTGACGTACGAGGACTACGAGGTCGACAGCCCCTACAACACCTACCTCCACGCCGGGCTCCCACCGACGCCGATCGGCAGCCCGGGGCTGGCCTCGCTGCGCGCCGCTCTGGAACCCGCGGACGCGGACCACCTCTTCTTCGTGCTGATCGACCCCGACACCGGCCGCCACGCTTTCGCGGACACCTACGAGGAGTTCCTCCGCCTCAAGGATCAAGCGGGCCTGTAGCTGAGCCGCCCTCAAGTTCGCGAGCCCCGGAGCCGAGACCATTACCCAGGAAGGGAGTAACGATGGCTGCTCGCTTGATGATCATGGACTTCGCGGAACTGGTCGCCGGCGTCAGCGACGGGCTTGAAGGGATCCGGGCCTGCGCGGTTCTGTCGCGGGACGGTTTCACCCTCGCGGTGCACCCTTCCTCCGAGCACGAGAAGCGGACACGCGAGGTCTGGCATCGCCTGTCCGCCGGAGGGAACCCCGACCGCGGGTTCCTCGTCGTGGACGACGAGACGTGGGTGATCGCCCGGTCAGATGGCTACACGGGACTGGTGATCGCCGACCGGGAGGTCAGCCCCGGACTGATCCTCGATCGGCTGGATTGGGCACTGAACTCGATCCGAGAGGGGCACGAGGACCAGGCGCCGGCCTGGGAGCGGGAGGAGAACGGCGCCCTCGACCGGGGATCGCGGTGGGCCCTGGGGACGTCGGACGAGAGCGAGCCCGCGCCCGGTTCGGCCCTGGACGGAGTCACGCTCGAAGACAGCGCCGCCAACGGCATCGTCGAGAGTCCCACCGAGGGATCCGTCGACACCGGCGGGCCGGACGGATCGATCGACCCCGCGGACGCCGATCCGCCCGAGGATGACGCCGACGAGGCGACGCCCCTCGAGGCTCGGGACGAGGCGTGGGAGGGTTCGGATGATCTGGAGGCGTCCGAGGGATCGGCCCCGGCCCCCGAGGAGGAGGCGATGGAGGAGGACGTAGACCCCATGTCCCTGGCCTCGGAGCTCAGCCGTCTCCTCGGTGAGGGGGAGGGCGTCGAGGCCGGCTAGGGCGGAGACGTCGGGCAGAGGCGGTGGCTCAAGGGCCGCGACCCCTCGAACCGATGAACGGAAGTAGGTCGAGCGAACGGATTACGGGTGGTGACGTGATGGCGACGACAACCGAAACCATGGTCCAGGACCTGTCGATCCGAGCCCTCCTGGAGGAGGTGGTGAACCGGGAGGCCAGCGACCTCCACCTGACCGCCGGTGCGCCCCCGACCATCCGGGTGAA